>SUXY01000026.1:2439-41346 GCA_015060705.1 Bacteroides sp.
ATGGATAAAAATATAAGCTTTACACTGAAAGTTTGGCGTCAGAGAGGTCCGAAGGAAAAAGGTCATTTCCAGACCATCCCTGTAAAGGATATGCCAGGCGATACTTCATTCCTCGAAATGTTGGACATCGTGAATGAAGAATTGATTAACAAGGGTGAAGAACCTATCGTATTCGACCACGACTGTCGTGAAGGTATCTGCGGTATGTGTTCATTGTACATCAACGGTCATCCTCACGGCCCTGCAACAGGTGCTACTACTTGTCAGATTTACATTCGTCGTTTTAAGGATGGCGATACAATTACTGTTGAACCATGGCGTTCGGCTGGTTTCCCAGTTATCCGCGACTTGATGGTAGACCGTGGTGCTTATGACAAGATCATGCAGGCTGGTGGTTACGTATCAGTAAACACAGGTGGTATTCCTGATGCTAACGCAATTCCTATTCCAAAGCCAATCGCTGACGAAGCTATGGATGCTGCTGCATGTATCGGTTGTGGTGCTTGTGCTGCTGCTTGTAAGAACGGTTCGGCTATGTTGTTCGTTTCTGCTAAGGTAAGCCAGTTGGCTTTGTTGCCACAAGGTAAGGTAGAAGCAGCTCGCCGTGCAAAGGCTATGTTGGCTAAGATGGATGAATTGGGCTTTGGTAACTGTACAAACACTCGCGCTTGCGAAGCAGAATGTCCGAAGTGTATTTCTATCAGCAACATTGCTCGCTTGAACCGCGAATTCATTTGCGCTAAGTTGGCTGACTAATCGATAGAAAGTCATGATAGTAAAGGTGGATGTGTTTTCGGACACATCCACCTTATTTTGTAATGTGGAGATGACAATTAAGGGGTATCTAATAAAGCTTTTTGCTAAAAAGATTAAAAAGTAAGTAACTTATTGCTCTAAAATTTGGAGAATATAAAGTCAAACTGTATATTTGCATCATGTTTTTCATAGTATTAGATTTTTAAGGTTAACAAAGGTTGGAGCAAGGCGTTGCTCCTTTTTTTATGCCCTTATTTAGGAGATTCTATTTTTATTTTGAACATATCTCTTTATCTTTGTGAACATAACTAATCTATAAGCTATATGAAATATACGAACCTTTTGTTGGTTGGAATGGCTATGGCCATGTTTTCTGCTTGTGAGCCTGCAGTAAAGGCTCCCGAGGCGATTCTTCCGGTACCGGAACAGAAACAGATTGATTGGCAGAAAATGGAAACTTATGCTTTTGTGCATTTCGGTTTGAATACATTTAATGACCGCGAGTGGGGGTATGGTGATTCTGATCCTGCGACCTTCAATCCAGCAAAGTTGGATTGTGAACAATGGGTGAAAACATTCGTTGCTGCCGGCATGAAGGGAGTAATCTTTACCGCCAAACATCACGACGGTTTCTGCTTGTGGCCTACTCAGTTGACAGAGTATTGTATCCGTAATACGCCTTATAAGGATGGTAAAGGTGATATCGTAGGGGAATTGGCGGCTGCCTGTAAGAAATATGGTATCAAGTTTGCGGTTTATCTTTCTCCATGGGACAGACATCAGGCGAACTATGCTTCTCCGGAATATGTGGATTATTTTCACAAACAACTCCGTGAATTGATGACTAACTATGGTGAAGTGTTCGAAGTATGGTTTGACGGTGCCAATGGTGGTGACGGATGGTATGGCGGTGCTAAGGATTCGCGTACCATTGACCGTAAGAACTATTATAACTACCCGAAGATTTATGAAATGTTGGATGAGCTTCAGCCACAGGCGATTGTCTTCTCGGATGGTGGCCCTGGATGCCGTTGGGTAGGTAATGAGAATGGTTTTGCAGGTGCAACCAATTGGTCGTTCTTACGTGCTGGTGAGGTGTTTCCAGGCTATGCTAAGTATCGTGAATTGCAATACGGTCATGCAGATGGTAACCAATGGGTAGCCGCAGAATGTGACGTTTCCATTCGTCCGGGATGGTTCTATCATCCGGAAGAAGATGGTCGAGTAAAGACAGTGGACCAATTGACTGACCTTTATTATCGTAGTGTAGGACATAACGCGACTTTGTTGCTCAACTTCCCGGTAGATCGAAATGGTTTGGTACATCCGGTGGATTCAGCGAATGCTGTAGATTTCTATAAGAATGTCCAGAAGCAGTTGGCTAATAACTTGTTGGCTGGTATTGCTCCAACGGTATCGGATGAACGTGGTGGTGCATATCAGGCGAAGGCAGTAACAGATGGTAATTACGATACTTATTGGGCTACTAACGACGGTGTCGTATTGGCTACCATTGAATTTGCTTTACCACAAGCAACTAAGGTGAATCGCATGTTGTTGCAGGAATATATCCCATTGGGACAGCGTGTGAAATCGTTTACCGTAGAATATAACAACGGTGCTGAATGGCTTCCTGTGAAGTTGAATGAAGAAACCACCACTATTGGTTATAAGCGTCTGCTTCGTTTCGAAACTGTAGAAACCGACAAGATTCGCATAGTTATCAACGATGCCCGTGCTTGTTTGACTATCAATAATATCGAAGCATACTATGCCGGTGAAACAGGCGATGTATCATTTGAGCAGAAAACCGAAGAAATGAAGAGTTATCGTTATACCTTGCAGGGAGTAGCCGAAGAGGAAATGAAGAAGGCTTGTGATAAAGATGCGAATACTACTTGTTTCGTGGAAGGTGACAAGTTGATTATTGACTTGGGTGGTGAACGGACCATTACTTCTTTCCATTATTTGCCGGACCAAAGTGAATACAACAAGGGCTTGATTTCAAGTTATGAAATTGCTGTGGGTATGGCAGAAGGTGCCATCAATCAGGTGGTGAAGCAAGGTGAATTCTCGAATATCAAGCATAATCCGATTCTACAGTCGGTCTATTTCACTCCTATCAATGCCCGTTACATTTCGTTGAAGCCGACGAAGATGGTCAATGAAGGTGAACAGATGGGATTTGCAGAGATTGCGATTCGATAATTACTTTTCTTGAATTGTCATTCAGAGCGAAGCGAAGAATCTCGGAGGCATAAACGTTGATGTTTCCGAGATTCTTCACTACACTACGTTTCGTTCTGAATGACAATGCAAATTTAGATTAATTTATAAACTCCTCCAGCCAATGCACGAACCACTCCTTTCATTTCCAATTCAAAGAGGAGGGCGCTCATTTGATTGATGGGGATATTGGCTTCCACTACCAGCAGATTGATTTGAATTCCTTCCGGATGTGGTTCCAATAAACAAATGATTTTCTTTTCTTCTTCATTTAATTCAGGGAATAATTCCCGTTGTACGGTTTTTCTCGCTTGATTGGGAGCCATATTCCAGCCCATAGCATCTACAAAATCCTCAGCTGATAGAATGAGAGAGGCACGATTGTTTCTAATCAGTTCATTGCAACCTTTGGAATAGGTATCAGTCGTTCTTCCCGGGAATGCAAAGCAGTCCCGATGATAACTTTCTGCCAATTCTGCGGTAATCAAGGCTCCTCCTTTAGCTGCTGATTCAATTACGATGGTAGCATCGCTCATTCCTGCTACGATTCGGTTACGCTTCACGAAGTTCTGTCGGTCAGGATTGGTCCCACTCATGAACTCAGTCAGCAATCCACCTTGGTCCATCATGCTGACAGCTGTTTTACGGTGAGCTGCTGGATAGATACGGTCCAATCCGTGTGCCAATACACCGATGGTAGAAAAACCGTGTTGTAGGGCCGCTTTATGGGCTTGAATGTCGATACCATAAGCCAGTCCACTTACAATGAGTACATCCGGGCATAAATTAGCCAAATCACTTACAAAAGACTGACATACTTCTTCACCGTAGGCTGTTGCGTGGCGGGTTCCTACCATACTAACGATTCGCAAAGCATTGAGAGAGGCATTTCCTCGATAAAACAAGGCCAGTGGTGCATCTTCACACTCCCGGAGTCGGGAAGGATAGGCTGGGTCGTTCAGTGTGATGCATTGTATTTGATTCTTTTCCGCAAATTGTAACTCTTGTTCGGCACGTTTGAAAGCTTCGGGACAATCCAAGGCTTTCACTAGCTTATTGGAAACTTCGGGCACTAACTCCTTCAGCTCTTTTCGGTTCTGAAAGATGGCAGAGGCGCTCCCCAAAGTTCGCATCAGACTGCATGCACCCATCAGCCCTAACCCGGGAATACGGGTCAAGGCCAAGGTATAAATTTGTTCGTCCTGCATTATTCGTTCAAATAAGGAGCAAAAACTTGGTCGAAAATGGAGGTTCCGCTTAATCGTCCGTTAACCAAGCATACCGTTTCTACAGTTGCCTTGATGACGATTTTCATGTCGGAAGCACGGAAAATGTCTTGATAGAATACATATTTGATACCTTCCTTCTTTAGATAAAGCTTAGAGATGAACTCATCGCCGCTTTTTAAAGGGGTTTTGAAGGACATGGTAAGTCGGGCTACTACAGGATCGACGCCTTCCTCATGTAGACGGGCAAAACTCATCCCTGTAGATGTTAGAAACTCATGGCGCGTATGCTCCAAGTAATGTTGATAGTTGGCATTATTGACGATGCCTTGAAGGTCGCATTCATAATCACGTACCTTCATCTTTAGTTCATAAATGTATTTTTCCATGCGACAAAGGTAATGAAATAAAAGCAAAAGCGGCACTTTCTCCGAAGAGAAAGTAGCCGCTTTCTATATAAAGAGAGAAATTTTTATCTCTTTATTGGATAGTAACGTAAAATACCATGGTATTGAAGTTACCGCTGATCACATAATCAGATGGTGCATTGACAATTCTGACTGGCAAACCGTACTTCTTACCTGATTCGAGAGCAGGATCAGTCAAGTTGATGTTCAGAATTTCAGTTGCACTCTGGTTGTTGAGCTTGTCACGGTCGGTCGGATCGATGTCCGAAGCCTTCTTGATGGTCATAGTCAACGGGAAAGTCAAGTTGTAAGCCGATGCCGGAAGAAGTTCTGCACCGCTCAACAATGACTGGTCGATATCCAATGTTACAGGAATATCTTCGTCGATGTTACGCCAATCAGCAATACTATAGTTTACATACAACTTGCTGGATACAGAAGTAGAACCAGCCTTGTATGACAAGTTGAGGTAGTGATTTACGTATGGCAATTCGATGACTGGAGTCATGTTGTCATAGTCGAACAAGTATTCATCTTCCAAACAAGAAGTTGTAGAGAATGCTGTCACTACCATGAAAAGAAATGATAATATTTTATTTTTCATAATGCTTTTTTCTTAAATGGTTGGTTTATTCGTAAGTTGGTGCACGGTCTACGTTTTCGTTCTTCAAATCCCAGAACACTAGGTCGTTGTATACATCGATTCCATCTACATAGTTTTCAGGATTCAAAGTCTTTTCTCCGTTTGGATAAAGGAAACGAGCGATGATTTTGCTACCTTCAGCAATAGAATTAGATGCATGGAGGAAATTTGGCATGTCTGTACGACGAATTTCTGACCAAGCTTCAATAGGGTCAATGCCATAAAGACCCAACCACTTTTGAGCTTGGATAGCGTGCATCTTTTCTTCGAATGTAGTCATCAAGTCCCAGTTTACAGCAGCATTGTCTTGTGCCAAGAATTCAGCAGCAGCTTCAGCTGCAGTACCAGTAATGGCAGGTCTTGACTTTTCAGCATCTGTACTCAAAGCTTCGTCTTGCAAAGCTCGTTCGTAAGTGTTGAACATGGCTGTTACAGCTTGTTCGTAGTAAGACTTAGCAGCAGCATCGCCACCGTCAATCATTCCACGGAGAGCTGCTTCAGCCAAATAGAAACCTGTCAAGCATCCCGGCATTACAATCAAATCAACCAATGGACCATCTACCTTAGAAGAAGATCGAGCCAATACACCGAGACCAATCTTTGAAGCAAACTTACCACCTGCTGGTGCCATCATACCATAAGGAACACCGATGTAACGTTCGTTTTCCAATCCGAACAAATCGTAATTGGCACGACCATCTTCATCATTACCCATATTGGCACGTGGATCAGCGTAGACGCGAAGCAATGGATTATTGGTTTCGCGCATGAATTTCACTAGTTCTTCTGTTGGTACATAGTATTTGTGATAGCTGGTTTCTTTGTCCAAATATGTATAACCATAGACTTCGTACAATGGATTCATCTTGTCGTCGTTCTTGTAGTAACCAGGATTGTTGGTTACATTCTCATTAATATACATGACATCGTTTACCAATGCTTTTACTTGGGCAGAAACGTCTTGTACATTTGAGATACGCATCAACATGCTCAACTTTATAGAAGCTGCATAACGCTTCCAAGCTGCGAAGTCAGCATTGAACATGATGTCAGCTGTTTTCAATACACCGGTAGGATAGCTGGCATTAGCTATTACATCATCAAAGCATTCCATTGCTCTGTCTAATTGCTTCAAAAGGTCTGCATAGATATCAGCACCCTTATCATACTTTGGAGCCAATGCTTCACCACCTAAAGCTGCTTCAGTATAAGGAACGTTGTCGAACATGTCCACCAATTCGCGGAACATGACAACCTTTAACGTCTTGGCCATACCTTCATAACCTGCATCTCCATTTTCGATAGCATTGTTTTCAATTACCTTAATGTTGGCAAGGATTTCATAACGTTCATCCCAGTATGTATCAAAGCTTTGGGGCATCAGCAAACCGGTCAAGAAAGTATAGGTACCTGACACATCACCGGATTTAGTCCAATGTTGTGACATGAAGTGTATGTTGGCATCATCGGCAATCCGGACAAAATTGATGTTGTTCTGAACGGATGAAAGCAACAAGTCGTTTGTTACTGTGCTTTGCAAAGCGTTGTTCGGGCTATGGTTGACGTCCAACCAGTCGTTACAGCTGCTCAGTAACAATCCGCTCAATGCGACTGTATATAATATTTTGCTTTTCATATAAATCTCCTTTTTAATTTAGAATGAAAGTAAGAGGTTGAAACCATAGTTACGGGTAGCTGTAGAGCTTGTTCCGGCCATACCGCTGACGTTTCTGTTGTAAGAAGAACCAGATATATTACTGTTACCGCCTGAACCTGTATAGTCTGGGTCACCAAAGATGTTGGTCTTCGGAGTCCACATGAACAAGTTGCGTCCTACTAAGCTAACAGAAGCTCTTTGCAAGAAACCAAGTTTCTTCAAATACTTCTGAGGAACTTCGTAACCCAATGACAATTCGCGCAAACGCCATGATGCTGCGCTGATAACTTGGTTAGCACGACCTTGCTTATATACACCATTCCAGAAGTTTACACCACCAGTATAAACTGTAATGTTAGTGTTGTCTTGATAGCTTACGTTTCCATTGGCATCAGTTACTTCGATAACAGAGTTCGGGAATACGAAACGTTGACGTCCTGAAGTAGCTGACAAGTATGAAGAACCTGTAAACAAGGCATTGTATTCGATACCGAAGCGAGTTACGTGACCACCACGATAGTCGAATGTTGCACCCAATGAGAAGCCCTTCCATTTCATGCTAGAAGTTAAACCAAGACGTATGGTTGGGTCTGATGTACCCATAGCGGTGATATCACCAGCGGTTGGCATACCTGTGTTAGCGTTAACGATTACCTTACCCGCAGGATTACGCTTCCAGTCTGTTGCCTTTACTTGCGGGAATTTTTCACCCAAGATAGCATAACCGGCAAAGTTATCGTCCAAAATCAATTCAGTAGCATCACCAGCCAATTCAGTAACCTTTGTTTCCAAGAAAGTAGCATTGAAACCTACATTCCAACGGAAATCTTCAATCTTGATTAACGGATTCAAGCGCAAATCCAATTCAATACCCTTACCTTCCATGGTACCGGCGTTGATATAACGAGATGTAAAACCGGTAGAAGTCGGGATACTTACAGCCACGGTTTGGTTAGTGGTCTTTTGGAAATAAGCCGCTGCTTCCAATGTGATACGGTTGCGGAAGAAACCGAATTCTGCACCTACTTCGTATTCAGTTGTAAATTCCGGTTCCAAATCCTTGGTACGGAGAGTTGTACTCAATTGGTATGCAGCCAATGTGCCGAATGGGAAGTAATCAGCAGCAGAAGCTGTATTTTCCAAGTTGTACGGGCTGAGATTTACGGTACCTACCTTAGCAGCAGAAGCACGCATCTTGAAGTGATTGAATACATCGCTCTTCAAAGCAGGGATAGCATCAGTCATTACAACAGAAGCATTGGCACTCGGATAGAAGAATGACCAATTAGATGGGTCGAGCAGAGAAGTCCAGTCGTTACGGCCTGTCACCTGCAAGAACGCCCAATCCTTCCATGCGAAGTCGATACTACCGAATACACCAATCTTACGGGTACGGTTCTGGCTGTTTGAACCGGTCAATTCACCTACCTTATTGCTCAAATTGAACAAGTCGTCCAATGCCAATGAAGGAGCGGCTACATACTTGAATTCTGTGAAGTTGTCCTGCATAGACCAACCTACCATTGCCTTCATTTCGAAATCCTTAGTGAACTTGTGGTTAGCAAATGCCATGAAGTCCATATTGAAACGATTCTGAGTACGTGATGCAGTGTTGTATGCAGAGTTTTGGTCTGAACTTGCATAATAGATATTATCAGATGCCCAATCGCTATAATGGAATGCATATGTCTTACGGTCGTTGTTGTTTACACCGAGGTTCAAACCAGCACGACCAGTGAAACGTAACCAAGGAAGTACTTGCCAATCCAAGTCGATAGAACCTACGAAACGGTCCTGACGAGTTTCGCGACGGTAAGTGTCAATAGCAAACCATGGGTTTTCATAATAGTCATTAATCCATTCGTTAGGGTTTGCACCTGTACCGTTTTCTTCACGCCAATTTTTATAGTCTGCCACATTGTAGTTGCCTGGTACATTCAGCAAATTATAGATGCCGGCATTACCATCGTTGTTTACATCGTATACAGCATGAGTATAAGCTACCTTAGCGCTTGCACGGAAGTTCTTATAGTTACGGCTAGCATTCAAACGGACAGTCTGACGAGTGCTTTCGTCACCGCTGATGATACCAGTTTGGTCAAGTCTTTGGTAAGACAAGTACATGCTACCACGTTCGTCGCTAGAAGAATAAGAAATGTCGTTCTGGATACCATAACCATTTTCATAGAAGCTAGTACGACCACCATCTACATAAGCATAAGGAACTTGCAAATAATAACCATTGGCAGTACCATCGTACAACGGACTACCTGCATTAATCAACTCTCCATCGAATTCAGGGCCATATTGCTGGTTTTCATCTGAATAGTAGCTGCTTACACCAGTTACACCACAGAATGTTGGAATACCGGTTGTACCATCTGTCTGGCCTGCACCAAAACGAGTCTGGAACTTAGGCATATAAGCTGCTTCAGTCATTGTAGCAGTCAATGAGTAAGTAATGTTTGGCTTACCCTTTGCACCGGTCTTGGTAGTTACCAACAAGACACCATTGGCAGCTTCCGAACCATAAAGGGCTGCAGCTGATGCACCCTTCAATACTGAGATGTTTTCGATATCGTTCGGGTTCAATGTCTGCAAGAAGTTGATTGGAGTCTGAACACCATCCAATACCAACAAAGCAGAGTTGTCACCCTTGAAAGAACGTGCACCACGGAGGGTAATACGTGTTTCTTGGTCGAGGGCAGCAGAAGTAATGTTGATCTGCAAACCTGATACCTTACCACTCAAAGCGGCAGTAGCATCAGAACCTTTTGCCATGGTCAATTCTTCATTGTCTACTTTGGCAGTAGCATAACCGATGGCCTTAGCCTGGCGTTGGATACCCATCGCTGTTACCACGACTTCATCCATTACTTGTGTGTCGGCCTTCAATTGAACCTTTACGTTTCTTGCGACCTTCACTGTCTGGGTAGCCATACCCACAAACGAAACTCTCAACTGTGCAGAAGAAGGAACATCCGCGATCTGGAAATTACCGTCGATATCGGTGATAGCACCCTTAGTGGTACCAACGACCAATACTGAGGCTCCGATAATCGGTTCCTGATCTTCTGCCGAGACTACATTACCTTTAACGGTAATAGTGCTTTGTGCAAATGTAGCACAAACACCGACAATAAGCATTGTTACAAATGCTAGGAACTTTCTTTTCATAAGAATCCTCTCTTAAATTAATAAAAAATATATAGTTCTCTCTTATCTTCTTACGGTAGGAGCAGGGATATTATCAGGATATCCCGGACGAACAGGAATATGTGCATCGTCCATGGCTGCATTCAAGGCAATCCATGCGGCAATAACAGCGTCGACTTTCAAATCTTCCAAGGAAAGACGTTCGTAGGTATCCATTACGGTGTGGTAAGTTCGATTGTATTCCAAATCGTCTTGAATGAATTGGAAAGCAGGCAAACCTAGGCGATTGAATGTTACATGGTCAGTTGAACCAGTCTTTCTAGGTGACAGAGTCTTGAATCCCAATGATTCCAATGGTTTTTTCCAAGCTTCAAAGAAAGGTATAGCTTGGTCGTTTTCTTCCAAATAGATACCACGGAAACGTCCGGAGCCATTATCCATATTCAAATAAAGTGCGAATTTGTCATAACCTGACAATGCTTTACGCTTCTTTGCATCGTACAAGTATTGCTCTGCATAACCTCTGGAACCATACAGCCCTTGTTCTTCACCACCCCAAAGGGCAATGCGGATGGTACGTTTCGGTTGAATACCCAATGCCTTGATGATACGCATAGCTTCCATCATGACGATGCAGCCAGATGCATTGTCTGCACCACCTGTACCACCATGCCAAGAGTCAAGGTGTCCACCGATAAGGATGATTTCATTTTTCAATTTTGGATCTGTGCCTGGAATTTCTGCCACAACATTGTTGATGCGTTGATTGTCTGTAAAGACGTTTTTGATGTTGAGTTCCATTTGAACCTTTTCACCCTTGGCAATCATGCGTGCCATACGGCCATGGTCTTCGATAGGAAGAACAATCTCTGGAGTAGGTTCCGGTTCACCCACCTTATATTGTACACCGCGTGAACTAGGCACATTGAAAGTTCCACCACCGCTAACGATAGCCAAAACTTTTTCTTCTTTCAAGAAAGCGCTGATAGCTTGTTGCAATTCGCGGACAGCTTGCCAATTGCCCATTGAACGGTAACGTCTTGTAGTAGGACGTGGGTCGAGTGCCAATTCTTCCAGTTCTTCTTCAGTGAGGCGTGTAGCCAATGGAGTGAACTTCATTTCGTAAGTCTGAGTAGCCGGCATCAATGCAATCTTACCGTTTAACTGACCTTTGTACTTGTCTAAATCGGCTTTGGTTTGTACATCCAGCAATACACATTCACCGCTTACTAGACCGTCGGTACTACCCGACCATGCTTTCGGATTGGCAGCAAAGCTACAATAATAAGGAGCAGTCATTGCAACATAATTCATTTGGTTGTCCCAACCACCTTTGGGAAAATCATAAGCAAATTCCACTCTAGGATTGGACAAACCAAGTTCACCCAGCTTGGCAATGACCATTTTTTCTGCTCTCAATTTCAATTGTGAGGCGGCGAGGCGTGGACCGAGGTCGTCTGTCATGAATTGGGAGAGCTCTTCAATCTTAGAATTCGCAAATCCTTCGTTCTTTACTTTATAAGCAAGTTCGTTGGATAAGCATGTCTGAGCAATACTTTCTGTATGGATATATAAACATACAAAAAGCAGCAATAAAGCAACCTTTTTCATCTTCTCTCTTAATAAAAATAATACCTAAATATCGTATAAGTCCTTATAGGACTTGTATTAATTCATACCTTATTTTATCACTCCTTTGACCTCGTTTTTTCTGAATTCTTTATAGAAGGAGGATTCTAATGGGGCGCAAAATTAGATATTTTTATGAAAACTCATAATTTTTTTGATAAAAATGTTGAAAAAAGCAGAGAAATATATATCAAATCGTTTGAATATTCATGATTTTTTCTTCTGCTTTAGGTATTCGTATCCAATTCGGCAATATAAACATTTCTTTTTGTCACAATATTCTTTTTTCAGTTGGATGAGTGCTTGGCTATCACCGGCATGGCTGACTTTCAGCCCACATTGGCTCCACATTCGGATGATGTGGTTGTTCTCAGGTTTTAATTCTTCGAGGAAGGAAGTGGCTCGTAGACAAAGTTGTTCTTTACCTTTATGGATACCAAATGCATATAAACAAGGTATAATGGTGTTGATGATTAATAAATCAATGGATGAATCACTGAGTGTTTTGGGATGAGAGGTCGTGTTCCCTCCAAAAACATAGTGGTTGACCCAATATTCGGAGGTTCCGCCTCGTAATAGCTTACGTATTCCGTTTAAGGTTGTCTGTTCTAATAACTGAGAGAGTAATCCATAACTTCGATGATAAAGGGATGCTAATTGAGCAATACGGATGTGTGGAAAGTTGCTGGGACGCAATCGGAGGAATCTCCAACGGGTTACATCCATTGGAGAAAGTTCAAACTTATGTGCCAGGTATTCGTATTCTCGTTTCAACTTCAAATAATATTCATCACCATCTCTATCGGAAAGGATCCCGGCTTGTCCGAAGAAAAAGGCTTCTACTTGGAAAAGATTGTCGCGATGTTTGTCTACATAGCGGAGGTTGATATGCTTCGCCCATGTTTCAAAAGCATCGCCATTCAGACCGAAACCGAAATTTCTGGCCAAAGTCATGAAAAAAGCATCTTCCCAATGACCATTATAAAACCGTAATCTTTCGATAAATTGGGCATTTTTCTGCCCAAACCGTTCCATTTGTAGGGCAGACATCCATGAATGTATCATAAAAGAAGAAAGGGTAGGTATGATGCGGTAACAAGGAGGGTAACTATCCGTTAGGGACAATTCTTCGAAATTGTCCCGGATGTGTCGGGGACATTCCAGCATGAATTGAGGGATAGCTTCTCCGGTACTTCTATAGACCTCGGAATCGATGTTCGAGGCTACGTGAAGGATAACATTATCATAAGCAGCATCTTGGTGATGACCATGTTTAGTCCAATCCGATGAAGATTGGTGGATTTCAATGTTTCCTACCCAAAGTACCCCGTCTAACTTTATTTTCGCATTGAAAAAATCGGGTCCGGCATTTCGGTTGGCCAATCCCGTATCTATAATTTCCAGTTGTTGTCCCGTTGTCGTTGTCAGTTCTTTCAGCGGGAAAATCTTGTGTTTCCACACGTAATGTAGCAGTTGTTCCATATTAAAAAGGTGTAAATCTCAGACAAAAATAAAGGTTTACATTGAAAAATGCTATCTTTGTGCCAAAAATATGAATTGAGCAATGAAAATAGCATTAATTGGATATGGAAAGATGGGTAAGGAGATCGAAAAGATAGCTGTTGCCCGTGGACATGAAATTGTTAGTATTATCGATATTGATAACCAGCATGACTTTGAAAGTGAAGCATTCAAGAGCGCTGATGTAGCGATTGAATTTACCAATCCGATGGTGGCTTATCAGAACTATATGAAGACTTTTGCAGCAGGTGTAAAGTTGGTATCTGGTAGTACCGGTTGGTTGGAAGAACATGGAGAAGAAGTAAAGCAACTTTGTACGGAAGGGGGTAAGACTTTATTTTGGTCTTCCAATTTCAGTTTGGGAGTAGCTATCTTCTCGGCTGTCAATAAATATTTGGCAAATATCATGAATAACTTTCCTGGTTATGATGTTTCGATGGTGGAAACACATCACATTCATAAATTGGATGCTCCAAGTGGTACAGCTATTACATTGGCTGAAGGTATTCTTGAAAATTTGGAGCGTAAGAATAAATGGGTGATGGGTACATTGACAGCTCCAGATGGTTCAGTCAGTGGTACGACCGATTGTGCAGCCAATGAATTGTCGGTTAGTTCTATACGTGAAGGTGAAGTACCGGGTATCCATGCCATTCGTTATGATTCGGAAGCGGATAGCATTACCATTACACACGATGCCAAGAATCGAAAAGGATTTGCTTTAGGAGCAGTATTGGCTGCCGAATATACAGCAAATCATGAAGGTTTTTTGGGTATGAATGATTTATTTCAATTTTAAATGATGAAGATACAAGCGACACGTATTCAATGGATAAAGTTTGCCGTAGTGTTGGTGCTATGGCTCATTTTCTTGCTATGGTTGAAAAGTTGGTTGGGATTGGTAGTGGTTCCATTTATTTTTGATGCCTATATCACCAAGAAGATACCTTGGACATGGTGGAAGAATTCGAAGAATGAAACCGTTCGAAGTGTAATGAGCTGGGTGGATGCCATTGTCTTTGCTTTGGTAGCGGTTTATTTTGTGAATCTGTATTTCTTCCAGAATTATGTGATTCCTTCCTCTTCGTTGGAAAAGTCGTTGTTGGTAGGCGATTATTTGTTTGTAAGCAAGGCTAGCTATGGTCCTCGCGTTCCGCAAACTCCACTCCACATGCCGTTGACGCAACATACTTTGCCGGTTTTGAATACCAAGTCGTATTTGGAATGGCCCCAATGGGACTACAAGCGTGTAAAAGGTTTTGGCGAAGTACAACTTAATGATATTGTGGTCTTCAACTTCCCAGCTGGTGATACCGTAGCAGTCAATGTACCGGCAGAGGATATTTATCGGTTGAGTTATCAGGCTGGGAAGGAATTGACTAAGCCTGTAGATATGACAACCATGAATGCCGAACAGCAGCGTATGGTGTATGACCATTATTATAAGGTAGGTCGTCAATACATCAACGAAAACAAGCAGATGTTTGGTGAAGTAATCAGTCGTCCGGTAGACCGTCGTGAAAATTATGTGAAGCGTTGTGTGGGCTTGCCTGGACAAACGTTGGAAATCAAGGACCGAATCGTTTATTTGGATGGAGTAGCCAATAAGGAACCGGACAATGTGGAATACCGTTATTTGGTGAAGGTTCACAAACCGATTTCAGATGATTTGGCACATGAATTGGGAATTAGTCAAGAGGACTTGGCTTATTACTTTGTTGATGCCAAGACCTATAATATGCCACTTACTCCTAAAACTAAGGAGGCATTATTGGGTCGGAAGGATATTGTTGTATCCATTGAAGATGTGCCGGGAGATGATGCTGGTGGTCTTTATCCGGTGAATAAGCAAACGGGATGGACAACAGACAACTATGGTCCTGTTTGGATTCCAAAGAAAGGAGAAACCATTGATTTAACTTTGGATAATTTGCCTATTTATGAACGATGCATTCATGCATACGAAGGCAATGATTTGCAAGTGAAAGAAGGTAAGATTTACATCAATGGACAAGAAACGGACAGCTATACATTCCAAATGGATTACTATTGGATGATGGGAGATAATCGTCATAATTCTGCAGACTCCCGTTTTTGGGGATTTGTACCGGAAGACCACATTGTAGGTAAACCAATTTTCATTTGGCTGTCTTTGGATCCGGATAGAGGTTGGTTGGATGGAAAGATTCGTTGGAATCGCCTATTCACTTGCGTAGACAATATTAAGTAAAGGAATGAAAATTCGAATTCCCATTTGGATAAAAGTTTTGATGACAGCATTACTTCTTGTATTGCTGGTCAAAACTTTTGCCTTTACTTCTTGTTCTATTCCTTCAACGGGTATGGAAAACTCCTTGTATCAAGGCGAGAAGGTATTGGTAAACAAATGGAGTTACGGATTACGTCTTCCTTTTACATCTTTCCATTTCTTGGCGAGCAAGGCAAAGAGAGGGGATATTGTTCTTTTTAACAATCCGGTTCCTTCTGAACAAGAAACTCCGGTTTTTACTCGTGGGCTTTTTATTAGCCGATGTGTAGGTACACCGGGCGATACCTTGATGCTGAATAAAGAATTGATGGTTACCGGTCAGAAAGTGCTAAGTCCTGATAGCAAGCAGCTTTATACTTATCCATATCAGGTGGAGGATACTTTACAATGTGCTATGCATGAGTTAGGGATCGAAGAAAATCTGTTGGTAGGTTATTCGGAAGGGCGATATGTGCGTAGTTTCAGTCATTATGAATTTTATTTACTGAAGCAAAAACTAGGTGCATCCTTCGAACTACATTCGGTACTTAATAATGACACGACTGAGAGCCATCCATTCGTGATTCCTGCCAAGGGAAAAGCGGTTAAAGTATATCCGTGGAATATGACTTTGCTTTGTAATACCATTTTGCGTCATGAAGGTCGTCAGTCGGCCGTGAAGAACGACACTTTATGGGTAGATGGAAAGCCCGTCAGTTCTTATACATTCAAGAAGGATTATTACTGGATGGCTTCCAATAATCCGGTAAACTTGGCCGATTCCCGTTTGTTCGGATTGGTTCCGCACGATCATTTGATAGGACGGGCATCCTATATCTGGTATTCTTCCCGAAAAGAACGAATCTTTCAATCCGTACAATGATGAAAACCGTTTATCTAACTTCTGCCTATTTGGCTCCTGTTGAATATTATGCCAAACTCTATGCTGCCGACAAGGCTTACATCGAGCGATACGATAATTATGTGAAGCAAACCTATCGTAACCGTTGTGTGATTGCTGCGGCCGACGGTCCTTTGGCCTTGACCATTCCTACCGAAAAGAGTGATACCTTGAAATGTCCCATGAAGGACATCCGTATTTCCGACCATGGAAACTGGCGTCACATGCATTGGAATGCGTTGGTTTCCAACTATCGCAACAGTCCTTTCTTTGAGTATTATGCTGACGATTTCCGCATTTTTTACGAGAAGAAGTTCCCGTTCTTATGGGATTTCAATCAGGAAATCTGTACCTTGGTATGCGAGTTGATTGATATTCATCCACAAATGGAAGGAACTATTGAATACCGTACTTCCTTTGCAGAGAATGAACAGGATTTTCGCGAAATCATTCATCCCAAAAAAGATTTCCGTACGGAAGATCCGGAGTTTCATGCTGAACCTTATTATCAGGTATTCAAGGATAAGTTCGGCTTCCTCCCTAATTTGAGTATTGCCGATTTGTTGTTCAATATGGGGCCGGAGAGTTTATTGGTATTGCAGAAGTGCGTGTAAACGGATTATTCCTATCTTTGCAAAAACGATATTACAACTAACAGAATAATTATGGTAAAACAAAACGCAATTAAAGTTTTTGAAGAAAAGAAGGTTCGTACCCTTTGGGATAGCGAAACCGAAGAATGGTATTTTTCCGTAGTGGATGTTGTGGCTATATTGACAGACAGTGAAAATCCGAGACGGTATTGGAGTGACTTGAAACGGAAGCTGGCTAAAGAGGGAAGTCAGTTGTACGCAGAAATCGTACAACTGAAAATGCTTTCGTCGGACGGTAAGTATTATAAGACCGATGTAGCCACTACCCAACAACTTTTCCGCCTCATCCAATCCATTCCTTCACCTAAAGTCGAACCATTCAAACTATGGATGGCACAAGTAGCCAAGGAACGTCTTGACCAAATGCAAGACCCGGAACTTTCCATTAAACAGGCCATGGAAGACTACAAGCGATTGGGATATTCGGACAATTGGATCAATCAACGCTTAAAGAGCATCGAAATCCGAAAGGAATTGACCGATGAGTGGAAACGTCGAGGATTGCAGGAAGGGGTACAGTTTGCTACTTTGACCGACATTATTTATCAAAGTTGGGCGGATAAGACTGCCAAGGAATACAAACAGTTCAAGGGTTTGAAGAAAGAAAACCTACGAGACAATATGACTAACAAGGAACTTGTGCTTAACATGCTTGCCGAACTTTCGACCAAGGAAATATCGGAGGCTACTCAGCCGGAAACATTTGACTACCATAAGGATGTGGCAAAGCGAGGTGGGAATATTGCTCGTGAAGCCCGTTTGAGGTTGGAAGAAGAAACGGGAATACCTGTTATATCTCCGCTTAGTGCAAGAGATTATTTGCAGATAGAGAATCAAGCAGAAGATTAAATGATGGGCTTTATATATCGGAAAACAACCTTGCCAATCCCGAATTTGATGAAAACAAGTTGGTGTTTGCTTGCTTCAAACTGGAGGATATAAAAGGAAAAGACTAATGGGTATAGATATACAAGCGAATGTATAATTATCGTTTAAGGTAAAAGACCACCTTGTTTTTTAAAACACGATGGTCTTTTACCTTAAACGCCGCCAACCTTTTTTAAAAGACGATGGCTTTTTTCCTTAAACTCCTTGATGTTTTGTATGAAATACGAGCACGTATAAATATTCGCTATAATGCTACCACATCTGCAACAGTGTTTTAACTGCCTGGATTGCAGAATAATTACGGTTGCAGATTCCGTGCAACAGTTCCTGGGCTGGCCAGCATTGGAAGTGATATCCAAAAACTTCGATGAAATGGTGTGTATTAGCAATACTAAGGGAAAAATAAGGAATAACTAAGACAAAACTAAGGAATTTTATTTGGTGGTTCGTTGGCGTGGGTTTTACCTTTACGGCAAATCTTTAGATAATAGTAAAATAAAATCCATGAATGATAGACAATTTTTAACTTGGTTGGCAGGTTACTTTTTAGTATTGCTTACATCGGTTTGCTTGTTCTCGTGCGACTTGAATAATGCCCATGCCGAGTCATCCCGTTCACAGGTGGATGATTATCCGTTGTTGGAAAGTGTTGAAATCCCCATCGATACGGTGCTTTTCCGTTATGCTACTTATTTCCGGGTACAAGGTGATATAGTTGTGATTTTCGATCTTCACAATTCCGATTATTATTGTCATACCTTTATCTATCCCGATTTCAAATATATCTCGTCGTTTGGCAAACGGGGAGAAGGTCCTAATGAAATTTTGATAGCTGATAATATTCGCTGGGCAGGAGAGGAGGAAATGTGGGTATTGGACAACACCAAGAATCGGATGACCCGTTATAGTGGTATCGCTCGTGGAAAGATGCCGAGACTGGAGGAGCATGTTAAGTTGGAAAAAACCTTGATGCGTGCTTTGGATTTTGATGTCTATAACCAGAATCAGGTGGTGATTCCCGATTATTCGGGCGAGAAGCGATTTTCTTGGGTGGATCTTCCTTCGGGAAAGCTTCATCATAAATGGATGGATATTCCGATGGAGAACAAGACCATTCTAAAAAATAGCCCACATGCAGCAGCTGCTGGTTGGCGTAGTTTCATGGCATTTACTCCCAATAAGAAACATTTGGTAACAGTCAATCAGTTTGCCGACCGTTTAGATATTTATCAAGTTGCTGATGGGACACTTGTGACGACTATCGGTTCGGGAAATAAAGAACCTAGGTTTGAAATAACTCCCAAAGGTTATGGTATTCCAACGGGTGGTATTTGTCATTATGACGTACAAGTAACCAATCGCTATATTTATACCATTTACGACGGCCGTTCATTCAAAGAAACGCAAGGGTTAGGAAGCGGATATAAACAAGGTGGCCAGTTGTTACGTATATATACGCACAAAGGGGAATTGCTGAAAGGCTATAAACTTGACCGTTTCATTACAGGTATTTATGTAGATGAGACAACGGGTATACTTTATGGTTTGGACGTAAATGCTGACGAACAGGTTGTCAAGTTTCCGGAGTTTCGTCTTCCTTGATCGTTTTGGTCAGTTTGTATCCTTTGCCTCGTTCATAAAGAATTTGGTATTGTGGAAAATTCTTCAGGTCATTGCGGAGTATTGATAGATTTTGGTTTAAACGATTACCAACAACATTTGAGTCCTCTTTCTCCGGATTTTCCCAAAGAACTTTTTCTATTTGTACACGTGGAATGAATGTATCTATATCTTTTGCCAATAATTGAATGATAGAAAAAGTCATGGGAGTAGTTCTGAGCATTTTTCCTTGAATATAGACTTCTTTATTCTCATGGTTTATATAGATTTCTTTTTCTGCTGTTATAGTAGAATTCTTGGTTGTTTGCGTTGCAAGATTTGTTTCTAATGAATTGTCTTTCTTTTTAGAAAAATAGTAAAGTGAGGCAATTCCTAAATTGGTTATCATAAATAAAACATAAATCCAAGGGGATGTGTATTTAAAATACATGATTAGGTTGCAATCCACCCATCCTTGTACGGCTGCCGTTTCTTTTGCGTCGATATATATTTTAGGAGAAGCAATGGTATTCTCGAAAGAGGAAAAATCTTTTTCTGTCGAGTGAGCTACATTGTTATAATGATAGATAATCATAGTTTTACCTTCAAGGCCTGCTTTACTTAATTCCTCATGGAAAATTGCATTGAAGTCATGAGGATTAAGGGGATTGGTTTTTAGTAGCATGTATTGTTCTGTCAACTGGATAGCCTTGTATATTTCTATACTATCTTTGAATTCAAATTCTTCTAGACCTTGTTCTGTCTGTATATTGACATGAGTAACCTTTTTGTTGGAAGGGGTACCAGATGAACTGATCCGTTCTTTGTTGATTCGATTATTATAATCAATAATAATGCTTTCTTGGAAGGAATTGTCAATAACTATACAGATATTCTTATATGCATTATATTGCATCAAAAAAAAGATTATCATATTTATAAGAATGACAATACCGAGAAATATCATTGTTATTTTTACTTTCTTTTTCATGTCTGTATATACTTATCACTGCAAATATAGCAAATAACAAACAAAATTTCTACGTTTTAAAACCTAATTGTAAAAATAAGGCATATCTAAGGGTGGACTAAGATAAAACTAAGGATAGAAATTTGTGCCTGTTTGCACTTAGGGGTACATTTGCTCAGTGAATTTTTAATAAAAGAAGTATGAAAAATTTAAGTATTGTTTGTGTCGTTGTAGTAGCTTTTTGGATTGGAAAGTGTACTCAAAAAAATGAAAAGTTTACTGATTTATTGTTTGAGAAGAATGTAGAAGCGTTGGCAGGGGTAGACGATGATAGGTATAAATATTGCTATGGTTCTGGAAAAGTAGATTGCTATGATGGAACAAAAGTAGAAAGACAGAGTACGGTATGGGGGCTCGGTGATAATATAGAAACAGAATGAGAATATTTTATTTTCTGTTGATTCTCTCTTGCTTTTGTTCTTGTCAGGAATCGAAAGAAGAAGCAATGTCCCGTTTAGTGAAAGAATGGAAAGGGAAGGAAGTGAAGTTTCCGACTCGTTCGGTCTTTACCATTCAAGGTAAGGATACGGTGGATTTTGAGTTTGCTAATGCTGATTATAAGGTGATAACATATATCGATTCGGTAGGATGTGCCAGTTGCAAACTTCAGCTTCCTCGTTGGAAAGCATTGATGGCAGAAGTAGATTCGTTGACGGATACTAACATTCCGTTCTTGTTCTACTTTCATCCGAAGGATATGAAGGATCTACGTTATCTGACTCGTCGGGATAATTTCATTTATCCAATTTGCTTCGATAAGGAGGATGAATTGAATCAACTGAATCATTTTCCCTCCGAGATAGCTTTGCAGACCTTCTTGTTGGATAAGGACAACAGGGTAGTTGCTTTGGGAAATCCTGTTCTCAATCCCCGGATAAAGGATTTGTATTTGGAGGTGATAAAGGGCAACAGTGAGACAACTCAGAAAGAAAATGTAACTTCTGTTTCTGTAAACCGCATGGTTGTGGATTTTGGCAATTTCCCACAATCGGAGAAGCAAAGTGCCAGTTTCATGTTGACCAACATAGGAACCGGTCTGTTCGTGATACAGGATATCATTACTTCTTGTGGTTGTACCAAGGTGGAGTATAGTAAAGAACCTGTTCGTCCCGGTGAAACATTGGAGGTGAAAGTGATTTACGAGGCCGAAGAAACTGGACATTTTGATAAAGTAGTAACGGTATATTGTAATGCTAAAAACTCACCTATAAGTTTGAGAGTGAAAGGAACTGCACTTTTATGACTTTCTTTTTTCTCCCTACTAATTCTCTCTAAAAAAGATAGGAGGTTAAACCAATGCAAAAATAAGAATTAAAAAGAAAAGGAGCAATGCGTTTGCTTGTCTGCTGAAAGGATAGATGCAGAAACTAACTAAGTATTTAATTAAAATCGAAAGTATTATGAAAAAGAATGTAATGAAGATTGCTTTTATGGCTGCATTTGCTGTAGTTGCTGGTTATGGTGTATCTAATTCTCAACAAACAGAGGTAATGTCTGATTTGATGGCTGCTAATGTAGAAGCGTTGGCTTTGAGTGATCCGGAAGCAAATGAGAATGGATGCGCTAGAGCAGAAGACCTTTGTTCTGTTTTAGTGATTTATTCTGATGGTACATGGGGTGAAGATTTTTTTTATGATTATACAAAAGTACCTGGTTGGCTATAATTCTTGAAAGTTTTTAATTAAATATTGTGTCATAATGAAATCTGCTATCAGAAAGTAATCCCATTAAGTGCAAAGCAAATAATCTGAATGATGTATAATGTTCTTTCGCTGTACTCTTAATGATTAAAAGACAGTTATTTTTCATTATGACACATTATCTTGTTGAAATTTTGATATGTGGAAAAAAGTATATATAAAGGTATGGATTGTGGCATTTATACTTGTAGCTTGCGAGCACAATGGAAATCCAAATTATGGTGAGGTTAAGGAATATTCATTAAAACATTCCTTTTGTGGTGAACTGATGATGACATCAGGAAGGATGCAGTTGGTTGATTCCTTTTTGGTTATTGTGTCTCATGAACAAGATAAAATCTGTTCAATATATGAGATAGGGGATGGGGATAAAGTAAAAGTAATTGCAGATTATGGTGCTATTGGTGTGGGGCCAAAAGAATTTGTACGCCCATTACTAACTGGAGCATATAGAAATGAATTTACATTGAATGAAATCAATACACGTGAATTGGCATTACTTTCCATAGAAAAATCACAAAAGGGAATATTTGTGAAAGAAAAGTCAAGGTTGAAAGCTCCCTATAAACCTGCCAAAGGCGAGTTGGTGTTGTCTGATATTTGTTTCACGAGATTGGATGATGAACATTTTGTTTCAATTACTTCATCAGGTAATGGTTGTTTCTTTACTCTTTCTGATCGATTTCTTCAACCAATTTTACGTTTTGGTGATTCTCCAATAATGGAAGATCTTTCTCCAATCGCTTCTCGAAATCGTCTTGGAGGAAGTCTTGCAACATTTGAAGGTACGATGGTTTATGCAGCAAGTAAATTGCCTTATATGGCATCTTATAGTTGGGAGAAAGGTACAATGAAGAAAAATTGGAGTTTTTTCTATGACGAAACAAATTATGCTGTATCCAATGGTGATTTGTTGTTTGATAGAGAAAAAGCAATAGGGCCATTGCTGGATTTGAAAGTGGATTCAGAATACATTTATGTATGTTATTTAGATCAATTGTTGGGCGAGTATGATTTCTATGATACAAAGAAATCTTGTTCGGATAAAATTTTAATATTTGATCATCAGGGTAAAAAGCATGCCGTAATTCATTTAGACTGTAGGATAAATGAAATGGTGGTCGATAGGGAAAGAGGTTTTTTATTAGCTATAACTCAAGAACCTGATATGTCATTGGTTAAATTTCAATTACCAGAGGGATTGTAATTATGTCAATAATGATGCGGAAAGATAAATGGAACAAAATATTGGAAAGAATTTGGAAAGTCTGTTTCTGGATTTCGGCTTTCTTCATTCTTTGGGTTACACTCCAAGTCACGACATGGACTTCCTTTCGCGTACCTTCCCATTCCATGTATCCTGCTTTGATGCCAGGCGATTATATTTTGGTAAACAAATGGATGATGGGAGCCCGTATTTTCGATGTTTGGGATGCGATAGATGGTAAGGAGGTGGAAATAAGCCGGTTGCCGGGTATCAGGAAAGCGGAGCGGAACGATGTATTGGTGTTTCATTATCCTTATCCGGATAGGCACGACAGCCTTTCGATGGATATGCTGCTTTATTACGTGAAACGTTGTATCGCCTTGCCTGGGGATACGGTGGAAATTAGAAAAGGAAGTTACTGGATAAACGGAACGAGAAAAGATAGGCGATGGACACAAAGGGGCTTAGGAATGGAACCTTCATCCGGGGATGAACGGCAGTGGAGTGCGGCATTAGGGTGGACGGTACAACAGTTGGGACCTTTATTGGTTCCAGGTCGAGGATGTCAGATAACAATGGATACGTTGGAAGTGAAGAAATATGGTCGGCTGATTGCATGGGAACAGAAGAAACCATTAACGGTCCGAAATGGACATGTTTATTTGGGCGATAGCTTGATACAAAGCTATCGTTTCAGAGAAAACTATTATTTCATGGGTGGTGACAATTTGGATAATTCGAAAGATTCCCGTTATTGGGGATTGGTTCCTGAAGTTTATATAGTTGGAGTAACAACGAAGATTTGGAAATCGGTTGACAAAACTACTGGGAAAATGCGTTGGAATAGGATAATGAAAAATATAGAATGATGGATGATTTGTTGAAAGAAAAGGATAGGATAAGGGAAGAATTTACTGAATTGTTGGATACGTATTACAATGGTTCCTTTTCAAAAATGATGTGTGACTATATTCGTTCTACAGGAATGACGCTGCAGGAGGTAGAAGAACTGCTGAAGGCAATGAAAAAAGAAGTGGATGCAAGTTGAAACCGCATCCACTTCTTTTTTATTATTTCTTCAATAACTTACCGTCAACGGAAGTAATGGTATATGTTTGTCCCTTCTTAGTCTTGAAACTCAAAGTCTGGTCGCCATAGCGTACTTGGCATGGTTGACCAGCATTGGAAGTGATTATCGCTTCTTGCAACTGACCGTTTGCCCAACGCAAATCCACTTCGAAGTTACCACGAGCCAACAAACCTTCTACCGAACCTTCTTCCCAAGCATCTGGAAGAGCAGGAAGCAACTGGATAAAGCCCATGTGGCTCTGGAGCAACAACTCGGTTACACCGGCTGTACCACCAAAGTTGCCGTCAATCTGGAAAGGTGGGTGAGTGTCCCAAAGATTGTCCAAAGTACCGTTCTTCAACAGATTGCCGAAGAGTTTATAAGCATGGTTACCGTCCTGCAAACGTGCCCATTGGTTAAGTTTCCAACCCATACTCCAACCGGTAGCACCGTCGCCACGATGTTCGAGTACGATGCGGGCAGCCTTGGCCAATTCCGGAGTAGTGATAGGAGAGAGGGTATGTCCCGGATGCAAGCCGAACAAGTGGTTCACGTGACGGTGTTCATCCTTCGGGTCATCTATGTCACGTGACCATTCCATTAACTGACCATAACGGCCTGTCTGGTAAGGAACAAGGTTGTCCAATACTTCCTGCCATTGCTTGCGAGCCTTGGCATCTACACCGAGAGCCTTGGATGCATCGATGGCATTCAAGAGGATTTCACGGATAACGGCATGAACGAAGGTAGCACCTTCGTCTACCGGACCATGTTCCGGTGAAGTGGAAGGAGCAGCTGTATAACTTCCGTCCGGACGCTTCCAAAGATAGTCTACTGCAAAGATAGCACTGTTCTTGATGAGGTCGTAACCTACTTCCTTCAAGAATTGCTTGTCGCGGGTATAGTCGTAGTATTCCCATACATGGGTAGCGAGCCATGGACCTGCCATCGGGTTGAAGTTCCAGGACATATCCTGACTGCTCAATGGGCTAGCAAAACCAAAGATATTACCCGAAATGGAAGCTGTCCAACCGCGGGCGCCAAAGTAAGACTGAGCAACCTTTTCACCCGGTTTCACAAGGGTACGGATGAAATCGATGAGCGGCCAATTACATTCTGCCAAGTTGGTAGGACAAGCCGGCCAATAGTTCATCTGTACATTAATATTATTATGGTAGTCGACACGCCATGGGCCATCTACACCATTTGCCCACATACCTTGTAAGTTGGCAGGCATATTGCCTGGACGGGAGCTGGCAATGAGCAAATAACGACCGTATTGATAGTAGATTTCTTCCAACTTATAGTCTGGTTTACCCTTGCGATAGCTAGCCAAACGTTTGTAAGTTGGCAAGTCGTAGATACTTGGGTATTCCAATGTCATCGGTGCATTCGGGTTAAGGCTAATCTTCACTCGATTGAAGAGGCTTAGGTAGTCTTCTTGATGGCGTGCCTTCAGTTCGTCATAGCTACGGGCTGTAGCGGCCTTCATCATTGCATCAGTAGTAGCTACCGGATTCACACCCACGTATGCTTTCGGATCCTTGAAGTCGGGGTCGAAGTTAATCTTGTAATCGGTGTCGGCTGTCAGGATGAAGATAACTTCATCGGCACCCTGAGCTATCAACTTCCCGTCGATGGCCTTCAAACTACCACCCTTGTGCTGAGCTTGGATGCGGAGAGCGAACTCCATGCTGTTGTTCTTCAGCTTGCCGGTGTAGAGCAAGCCCTTGTCGCCATCGGTCACAATAGTACCTTCGGCTTCCGGATTTCCCTTGTAGCTGAATGTCAGGTTTTGCTTGCCCGGTTGGTCAGCAGTGAACTTCCATACCATCGCACTGTCCGGATAAGAAGCGAAGTAAGTACGTTCGTATTTCACACCATCTTTCTGGAAGCTTACCACGGCCAAAGCCTCGTCGATGGAAAGGATGCGCTTGTAGTCGCTCATGCCCACTTCGCTCAAGCCTGTTTCGATGTAGGCTTCACCGAGGGTGGTATAAGAACCGAAGCGGAAAGGTTGTTCGCTATAGTCTTCGTATCCAGCAAGACCATTAAAGTTTTCACGGGTCAGTTTGGCAGCTTTCTTTAAGTCGTTGTCCACGAATGCCTGACGGATTTCGGGTAGGAGATGAGCCGATTCCTTGTTTACGTTCCAATAATAGTCAGCACCCTTGGCGGTGTTCGGGCCACCACGCCACAATGTTTTTTCGTTCAACGTAATACGTTCGGCAGCTACCGAGCCAAAGATATTGCCTCCGAAACTACCATTGCCAATAGGCAACGAACGTTCTTCCCAATCTCGGTCGGCACTATAATTGTAGAACGAAGCCATGCCAGAGAGTGAACAAGGCTTGTCAAACCAAATGCTCAGACCTTTTGTCAAATCAGTGGTTTGTGCCTGCAATGTGGAGGCAGCAAACAATGCGCTAATCAGATAAAGAGTTTGTTTTTTCATATAGTATGGTTTTATAAATAAAATAATGTCGATAATTGATTTTCTGCAAACATTTCATTGGATACCTCCCACAATTCTTTGGAAGTCAGTGCTTCGATACGCTGAAAGACTTCTTGTGGATCATCCATTTTGTTGTAATGCAAAAACGTTTTAGCCATTCCGAGGGCTGTACTTTCTGCATTATCTCGTGCCACTCCAATTTGTCCAATGATCTGTTTCTTGGCAGCAGCTAGTTGGGCTATACTCAAAGGTTTGTCACAAAGCTTTTTCAATTCCTTCTTAACCAAACGCATACAACGGTCTACATCATCATGTTCAGTTCCGAAATAGATGCAAAATACACCGGTATCTGTATAGGAAGTAAGGTTGGCTTCCACGTTATATACTAATCCGCTCCGTTCCCGGAGAGATACATTCAGTCGGGAGTTCATGCCCGGACCTCCCAAAATATTGTTCAATAAGTAGAGAGCGGTTCTCTTTTCATTGTGTGCGTCATATCCCCTGCTTCCTATCATGACATGGGTTTGGTGCGTATCCCGATGCAAGGTAAGGTTTTGGGGTATATAAATGTCTGGATGTTTTCGGGTGTATGTACCGATATTTGAAGTTAAATCGGCTGTAGACTTTTCTACCAATCGTACGACTCGTTTGAAATCTACATTCCCTTGCACAAAGAAAATCATGTTCTCCGGGCGATAATATCGGGAAGTGAAACGAAGGGCATCTTCGCTTTTGAACTGATGCAACAAGTCGGGTTTTCCCAGAATATTTCTTCCTAATGGATGATTGGGAAAAAGTAATTCTTCGAAATCATCGAATATCAGTTCGGAAGGACTGTCTTCGTAGCTTTGTATTTCATCAATGATGACTTCCACCTCTTTGTCGATTTCATGTTGAGGGAAAGTGCTATGGAAGACAATATCCGATAGTAATTCCACCGCACGGGGAAAATGTTCGGCTAGGAAAGCGCTGTATACAATTGTTTCTTCCTTGTTGGTGTAAGCATTCAAATCCCCCCCCACATGTTCCATTCGGTTAAGGATGTGCCAGGCATGTCTCTTCTTGGTCCCTTTGAATAAAAGGTGTTCCACAAAATGTGCCATGCCTTGTTCGTTGTCGGCTTCATCTCTGGTACCGGCATCGACAGCAAAGCCACAATAGGCCACCGCTGACTGGTTGGGAGCATGGATAATGCGTAATCCGTTGGGTAATGTATGTATGTTATAAGTCATTTTATTCCTACTTCATCTTCTAAAAGACAAAAATACAATAAAAGTCATTGTTATTCCTCAAAAAATACAGATATTTGTATGTTATATATAAAATTAAGATGGAAAGGATTGGCATTTTCTGTTCGGCTGCGGATGATATTGAAACCGTATATTTTGAAAAGGCTCGAGAATTGGGTGCTTGGATGGGGCAAAACAAAAAGACGTTGGTCTATGGTGGTGCCAATATAGGACTGATGGAATGTGTAGCGCAGGCAGCAAAAAACCAGGGAGCTTTTATCATGGGAGTCGTACCGACCAAGTTGGAAGAGCGTGGAGCTGTGAGCGATTTGTTGGACGTGACTTTTCGGGTGGACAATCTGAGCGAACGGAAAGATACGATGCTCCGTGAGTCGGATATTTTGGTAGCTTTGCCCGGTGGTGTCGGAACCTTGGATGAAGTGTTTCATGTGATGGCATCTGCCAGTATCGGTTATCATTCCAAGAAGGTCATTTTCTATAATGTAAATGGTTTCTGGAATGAGTTGCTTGCTTTTCTGAATCGGTTGAGGGAGCAACATTTCGCGCGTCGTCCTTGGGAGAATTTCTATCTTGTGGCAAATAACTTAGAAGAATTAATAGAACAACTTAAATAAAATCACTATGAAGGATTCTATCAATGAATTGTTGAAGAAAGAAGCTCAGGCAGTGTTGAATATTCCAGTGACTGATGCTTTTGAAGAAGCTGTTAATCTGATTGTGGAACAAGTACATCAGAAGAAGGGTAAGCTGGTAACATCGGGTATGGGTAAAGCAGGTCAGATTGCCATGAACATAGCTACTACTTTCTGTTCAACAGGTATCCCTGCAGTGTTCTTGCATCCTAGTGAAGCACAACATGGAGATTTGGGCGTCGTTCAGGAAAATGATGTGATGTTGCTTATTTCTAATTCAGGCAAGACCAATGAGATTGTTGCATTGACTCAGTTGGCACATATCTTGAACCCGAATTTGAAGTATATTGTTATTACAGGTAATCCAGATAGTCCTTTGGCGAAAGAAGCGGATATCTGTTTGGCTACCGGACATCCAGATGAAGTTTGTTTGTTGGGAATGACACCAACTACATCGACTACGGTCATGACAGTGATTGGTGATATCTTGGTGGTAGAAACCATGCGTAAGACTCAGTTTACCATCGAGGAATACAGCAAGCGTCATCATGGAGGTTACTTGGGACAACGTTCACGCGAATTGAGTAAATAATTGTCATGAGAAGAGTAATTGGTATTGGAGAAACAATCTTGGACATCCTGTTCAAGAACAATCAACCGACGGTAGCTGTACCAGGCGGATCGGTTTTCAATGGGTTGGTTTCCTTGGGAAGAGCTGGAGTGAATGTTACATTTATTAGTGAAGTCGGAGGAGACCGTGTAGGTGAGATTATTCTGAATTTCATGAAGGACAATGGCATTTGTACAGACAATGTCATGGTCTATCCGGAACGTAAATCACCCATCTCTTTGGCGTTTCTGAATGACAAGAATGATGCCGAATACTCTTTCTACAAAGATTATCCAACTCTTCGTTTGGATGTGGATATGCCGGAGGTCACAAGTGAAGATATTGTGATGTTTGGTTCTTTCTATGCCATTACTCCTCAGTTGCGTGACAAAGTGAAGGAATTGTTGGACAAGGCCCGTAAAGTAGGAGCAATCATTTATTACGATGTGAACTTCCGAAGCACACATGCTCACGAAGCAATCAAGTTGATGCCGACTATTTTGGAGAACTTTGAATATGCTGATATTGTCCGTGGTTCCAATGAAGACTTTGGAAATATGTTTGGTATGACGGAGGCCGATAAGGTTTACCAACATAAGGTCTCGTTCTATTGCCCTCGTTTCATTTGTACCAATGGTGGGGAAGGATTGTGCTTGCGAACCAAAAACTTGAAGAAAGATTATCCGGTTGCTCCCTTACAGACAGTAAGTACAATTGGTGCAGGCGATAATTTCAATGCTGGCTTGGTATTCGGCTTGGTCAAGAACCGCATCCGTAAGGCCGACTTGGACGAACTGACCGAAGCCGACTGGGACAAGATTGTCGCCAGTGGCATGTCGTTCAGTAAAGAAGTCTGTACAAGCTTGGACAATTACATATCCAAGGAATTTGCTGCTTCTCTATAAAGAGGCCAAGCAGCTTGTAAGATCTTGTTCTTAAGCAAAGGGGAATATCCGGGGTGAGCTTCGAAGAAAGCTTGTACTTCCTGATATGCCTTTTTGCTTTTATGGTTTCTAAGCAAGGCACTCGCCCAATTCTTGGGGAAGAAGATGTCGCCGGTGCGTTGCACTTCCTCCAATACTTCCAGTCCCGGACGGATGTACTTCACGGCATAAGATTGTCGCAACGGATGGTTGAGATAAGCCAAGGCGCTGGCTGCCCACGGCTCGATGCGTCGGTTCTCGGCCTTCATTAATGATTGGAAGAAAGCATCCATTTGCAAGGTATCCGGAGTGACGGCCTGCACGATGAAATCGAACTGACGGCGTCTGTCGGGATTCGTGATTCTTTCCCGTTGGGTGTTACGGAGGTTTTCATATCGTTCCGGACAATGCAAGGCCAGTTCGTAGGCCAAGGTCATATAGTCGCGCTCGTTCAGCATGGGGTGCGATTGTTCTTTCCATAACTGATAAAGCTTGTCGATGCTCTTCGGTGCTCGGGCATTGGATATCAGGCAACGGATGAGTTGGAGACGGCACGAGGCAAGCGGATGCTTTTCCGACCATTCCCATATTTCTTCTTCCCAGGATGCTTGTCCCAACTGACTGAGCGGAGTACCCAAATATCCGCAAAGGGTAGAGGCTATCAAGACATTCTTTTCGCTCTTCAGTCCGTTTATCAAGGCTTCCATCCATTCCCTGTCTGAAATCAGACGATGCTGATAGTTCTCGTAAAGCGACATGAGAAGCGATTGACGGGCGGTATCGTCCGATGTTTCTTGCCAATGTGTCAACATCCATTCCCTGCTTTCCTCGTCGGGGATGAAGAGGCCATAGCCACGTCCGTCGGTGTTCGGCAAGATGGCTTGGGTGCCTAAAGGAACGGTAATGGCATAAGTTTCATTCGTCAGATTGACTTCCACAGAGGTACTCTCTTCTGCTCCCTGGAAGGTGATTTGGAAGCTTTGAGGCCATAACAAACCACGATTCAACGGGTCTCTCTGTCGGATTTCCAATTGTCCGCATCGGTTGGTAAAGCTGATGTGAGGCATTCCCTTCTGGTTCACCCATACATCGCTGAAGCTAGCTAAGTCTTCTTCGCTCCTGGCATCGAGGATGGCTATTAAGTCGTCCCAGGTGGCATTGCCGTAGGCATAAGTCTTCAGGTATTTCCGGATGCCTTCCTGATAGGCTTCTTCGCCCATGATTTCCACAAGCTTCTGCATCATGACGGGAGCCTTGTTGTAAATAATATTGCCATAAATCAGTCCGGCATTGCGCAGATTGTCCAACGGTTGGCGGATGGAGTTGCTTCCCGGTGTACGGTCTTCGGCCAAGGAGGCAGACGTGTAAGTCTTCATCCAGTTCAGGGAATGGTTGACATTCGGGAAGAGAGGCTCAGTGATGCAAGCCGCAAAGTAGTTGGCGAACACTTCCTTGGTCCACACATCGTTGAACCAGTCCATGGTCACATAATCGCCAAACCACATGTGAGCCGTTTCGTGAGCGATAAGCTTGGCACGTGCCAATTCCTCGTCGAGGGTAGGATGTTCGCTCAGGAACATGCGGGTATCATTATACAAGGTAGCTCCCGTGTGTTCCATGCCTCCGTATTGGAATCCCGGAAGGATGATGAAGCTATACTTGGCAAAGGGATAAGGGATGTCGGTATACTCCTCCAACCAATGCAAGGATGCGGCCACTTGTTGGAAGATGATGTCCAGTTGAGCCACCTTCTTCGCATCAGTTTCCCGGTGATAAGCCGTGAGAATGCGTTCACCATCGGCATATTCCACCTTCTTCAGCTTGCCTGCTACAAAGGAGAATAGGTAAGTGCTGAGTGGTTCAGTCGGGAGGAATGCGATGTGTTTCCGCCCGTCTATGTTTTCTTCGGATGCGATGGATGAATTCGATACGGCTTCCCATTCAGCAGGAACTTCGAGTTGAAGGGTAAACTCTGCTTTCAAGTTAGGTTGTTCAAAACAGGGAAAGACGGTACGTGCACGATCAGGTACCAGTAAGGTGTAAAGATATTCCTCGTTGCGATTGAGTGATTGGTCACCGGCAGTGAAACAGATATGCACCTCGTTCTTTCCTTCGATGGTAGAAGCTTCCGGCAAAACAAGATGTTCGTTCAAGAACGTATACTCCGATGGCTGACCATTGACGGACACTTCCTTTATCTTGTCAGCACTTTCGCGGAAGTCGAGGATGATTTCTTGCGGTCTCTGCAAAAGGAAACTGATACGGGCTTCTCCTTCCACCGCCTCCTGTTTCTGCTTAGGGATGGAGAAGGAGAGACCATATTTCAATTCCTTGATTTCTTGTTTGCGGAGTTGGGCAAGCTCCAAGGAGGTACCCTCTTCGTATAGCCTGTTTTTCTTTTCATGGGTTTGACAACTGCTTAGGAGAAGAGTTGCGGCTATTGCGATGTATTTCAGTGCTTTCATATTGCGAAGATTTATGTTCCGATATCTTTCGCAAATGTATCATTTGTCTTTATAAGTTCCAAAGAATGTCTAGTATTTCTAAAAGTTCCAACTTTTCCCACCTAGTGGAACTTTTTGTCCCACTAGGTGGGAATTCTGGTACCAGCTAGTGGGACAAATGGTTCCGCTTAATGGGACCCTCGCACAATCTGTATTAGAACGGATGCTCTGTTATCACTTTAAATATCCCTCGTTGGGAAGCGATGAATGCACCACCCAATACCCGTTGACCATCATAAAAGACGGCAGATTGGCCGGGGGCAATGGCTGAGGCTTCACCCAAGAAATGAACCAGCATCTGTCCATTCTCTAGTGGAAGTGCTCGACAAGGAATCGGCTTGCTTCGATAACGGATACGAACCGTCAGGTTAGGACATTCAAGTAATTCTTGCATATCAGTTATCATGGTGTCTTCTACGAGCATATATTCGGCTTTCAAGTCATCGGCGGTACCTAGCATGACGGTGTTCTTCTCGGCATTGATGCGGAGAACGTGTGCCGGATGGCCTAAAGCAATACCCAAACCTTTGCGTTGGCCGATGGTATAATAAGGAAAGCCTTTGTGTTGGCCAATCTTCACGCCTTTGTTATCTACGAAGAAGCCCGGGCCAATCTTTGTGTCGATGTCAGGAATTTGTTGGCGGAGAAAATCGCGATAATCTCCCTCGATGAAACAGACTTCCATACTTTCTCCTCCCCTGGCTTTTGTCTCGAAGCCCTTTTCTTTCAGGTATTCACGCACCTCTTGTTTGGTGTAATTACCTAAAGGGAAGAGAAAACGTCGGAGAATTCCTTGCGGCAAGCGCCAGAGGAAATAGGACTGGTCTTTGGTCGTATCATCTCCTGCTACGATGTATTGGTTACCATTCAGTTCTTTCAAACGGCAATAGTGACCGGTGGAAATCCAGGCACAATCGGTCTTGTCCGCCCATTCGCACAGAAGGCGCTCCTTGAACAACGGATTGCACATTACGCAAGGATTCGGCGTGCGCCCCTGCATATATTCGTCGATGAAATACTTCACGATGACTTGCTTGAACTCTTCGCGTACATCGGCCACGTGGTGCTCGATGCCCAATCGTTCGGCCAAGGCGCGGGCTTCGAGGATGAAGTCCGGTTCTTCTTGTTCGGGAGATGAGAAGGCCGATGCCACATCCCAAGTGCGCATGGTCATACCCACCACCTCATATCCTTGCTCCTGAAGCATGATGCATGTGGCAGAACTATCGATTCCACCACTCATGCCCACCAATACTCTTTTTTCTTTCTTCTGCTTGTTCATAGGGACAAAGGTATATATTTTTTTGAAGTCTATTCCTTAATATTCCATTATCTTTGTTACCTTTGTCTTTCAAGAATAGAAATATGAAAGAAGATTTTGACATTAGAGAACAACAGCTCAGCAAGAAGGAGCGCGATTTCGAGAATGCCTTGCGTCCGCTGAATTTCAGCGACTTCAACGGACAGGACAAGGTGGTCGATAATTTGCGTATCTTCGTCAAGGCGGCGCGACTTCGTGCTGAAGCCCTCGACCACGTGCTACTTCACGGTCCTCCGGGTTTGGGGAAGACCACATTGAGCAACATCATAGCGAATGAATTGGGGGTAGGATTCAAGGTGACATCCGGCCCCGTACTCGATAAACCGGGCGACTTGGCAGGTGTATTGACCAGCTTGGAGCCGAACGATGTGCTTTTCATCGACGAAATCCATCGCTTGAGCCCCGTGGTGGAAGAATACTTGTATTCGGCTATGGAAGACTATCGCATCGACATTATGATTGATAAAGGTCCATCAGCCAGAAGTATCCAGTTGGAATTGAGCCCGTTTACCTTGGTGGGTGCAACGACCCGTAGTGGTTTGTTGACGGCTCCGCTTCGTGCCCGTTTCGGCATCAATCTTCACTTGGAATATTACGATGATAGCATCCTCCGTCGCATTATCCAACGCTCAGCAAGCATCCTCAATGTACCTTGTGACGTGGAGGCGGCCGGTGAGATTGCATCGAGAAGCCGAGGCACTCCGCGTATTGCCAATGCTTTGCTTCGTCGTGTCCGCGACTTTGCTCAGGTGAAAGGCAACGGACGCATCGATGTGAAGATTGCCCGTTATGCCCTCGAAGCCTTGAACATCGACCGATATGGCTTGGATGAAATCGACAACAAGATATTGACCACCATTATTGATAAGTTTAATGGTGGTCCGGTAGGCTTGACCACCATCTCCACGGCTTTGGGTGAAGACCCCGGTACGGTGGAAGAAGTCTATGAGCCGTTCTTGATTAAGGAAGGTTTCTTGAAGCGTACTCCCCGTGGTCGTGAAGTGACAGAATTGGCTTACAAGCATTTGGGACGTAGTATTTTTAAAGAACAGACATTGTTTGATTGATATGGCAGGATTAAAATCACTCTTGAAAGACACCGCCATTTATGGCATTAGCAGCATCGTAGGGCGTTTCTTGAATTATTTGTTGGTGCCTATCTATGCAGCTTCCATGTCTGCGGCATCGGGTGGTTATGGGGTGGTAACCGAGGTGTATGCTTGGACCGCCTTACTGATGGTTGTCCTTACCTATGGCATGGAAACCACTTTCTTCCGTTTTGTGAACAAGGAAACGGAGAACCCGAAGAAGGTTTATTCTACCGTCTTGACGATGGTAGGTGGCACTTCCTTGCTCTTTGCGGTCTTGGGGATGGCTTTCTTGCAACCTATAGCCTCGATGATGGGGTATGCCGACCATCCTTGGTACGTGGGTATGATGATGATTGTAGTGGCGATGGATGCTTTCCAATGCCTCCCGTTTTCGTATCTTCGGTATAAGCGGAAACCTTTGGTCTTTGCCGGCTTGAAGATGCTTTTCATCGTCTTGAACATTACCCTTAATCTTATTTATTATGTGGGGATGGGTGGAAGCGATGTGTTTTATGCCTTCTTCTTCAACCTGATCTGTACATCGATCATCATGCTCCTGCTTATCCCGCAACTGAAGTTCGGGGGAGGTTTCGATACATCCTTGGCCAAGCGGATGCTGAAGTATGGTTATCCGATATTGATTCTCGGTATTGCCGGCATCTTGAATCAGGTGGCCGACAAGATTATCTTCCGCCATGTTTATCCGGGAGAAGACGCACAAGTGCAGCTCGGTATCTATGGGGCAGCCAGTAAGATAGCCATGATTATGGCGATGCTCACCCAAGCTTTCCGTTATGCTTACGAGCCTTTCGTGTTTGCCAAGAGCAAGGACAAGGATAGCAAGGTGATGTATGCCAATGCCATGAAGTATTTCATTATCTTTACCCTTTTGGCTTTCCTGGCGGTAGTATTCTATATCGACATCTTGAAGTACATCCTTGCACCTGACTATTGGTCGGGCTTGAAGGTCGTGCCGATTGTCATGATGGCCGAAATCTTCATGGGTGTTTATTTCAACCTTTCCTTCTGGTACAAGTTGATTGATGAAACCAAGTGGGGGGCCTATTTCTCCTTCGCTGGATGTGCGATATTGATTGCTATCAACGTAATCTTTGTGCCGATTTATGGTTATATGGCCTGCGCTTGGGCTGGTTTTGCGGGTTATGCTGTGGCGATGCTTCTTTCTTACTTTGTGGGGCAGAAGAAATATCCGATTCAGTACGATTTGAAATCGATAGGGAAGTATGTAGCAGCTGCCATTGCTTTGTACTTGGTTTCCGAAGGTCTGCCGTTCGAGAATGTTTGGGTATTATTGGCTATCCGTACGTTCTTGTTGTTGGTGTTCGTAGGATATATCGTGAAGAATGATTTCCCGTTGAAACAGATTCCTTTTATTAATCGTTTTATAAAGAAGTAGTTTATGGGTGAACAGAAGAATATGGGTAAAGGAATGGAAATCCTGATTAATGCAAAGAATTACGTCAAGGAGTTTTTCGACCTTCGCAAGAGCAAGGAGAACGAAGAGTTGACGGTTGATTCCATCCGCAACGGGGTGGTTTTCAAAGGCACGAACTTGTGGGTCTTGATTTTTGCCATCTTCATTGCTTCGTTGGGATTGAATGTCAACTCTACGGCGGTCATCATCGGTGCGATGCTTATCTCTCCGTTGATGGGACCGATTATGGGTTTCGGCTTGTCGGTAGGCATCAGCGATTTCGAATTGCTGAAACAATCCTTCAAGAGCTATTTGTTGACGACCCTTATCAGTGTCATCACTTCTACCCTTTATTTTTCGTTGACTCCGCTGAATGAAGTGCAATCGGAGTTGTTGGCTCGTACTTCGCCTACCATTTATGATGTCTTGATAGCCCTGTTTGGCGGCTTGGCAGGCATCATTGCGGTTTCCACCAAGGAGAAGGGAAATGTAATCCCGGGAGCAGCCATTGCAACGGCCTTGATGCCTCCTTTGTGTACTGCCGGTTTCGGCTTGGCCACGGGTAACATCTTCTATTTCTTGGGAGCCTTCTATCTGTATTTCATCAATTCGGTCTTCATCAGCTTGGCTACTTATCTGGGTGTCAGGTTGATGAGTTTCAAACGGAAAGCGTTTGTTGATAAGAAGCGTGAGAAGCAAGTGCGTCGATACATTGTAGCGGTGGTGCTGGTAACCATGTGTCCGGCCTTTTACCTGACGTATGGCATTATGAAGAGTACGTTCTTCGAAGCTTCGGCCAATTCGTTCATCGCCAAGGAACTTGATTTCCAGAATACTCAGGTTATCAGTCGGGATATTTCGTATGATGAAAATGAAATCCGTGTGGTGCTGGTAGGCGAAGAGATTTCTCAGCATGAAATTGATAGAGTTCACAATGCTTTGAAGCATTATAAGCTGGAAGAAACGAAGCTCACCATTGTGCAAGGAATGAACAGCGACAACTTGGATATGGGGATGCTGAAAGCGCAAGTAATGGAGGATTTCTACAAGAACAGCGAAGAACGTTTGCAGGAGCAGCGGGAGGAAATATTGCGTTTGCGTCAGGAGTTGCGGGCATATTCCACTTTCAGTGATTTGAGCTGGCAGATTGTCCCCGAGTTCCGGGTACTTTATCCTCAGGTGGAGCGTGTTTCGTTGTCACAGATGGTCTCGCATACGGTTGATTCGATGCAGACAGATACCATAACCGTAGTATTGATGAGCCTGAAGGAGGAGATGGAACCTCAGGATATGACACGGATGCAGGAATGGCTGAAAACCCGCACGGGTGCCAAGAAAATGAAGCTGGTGGTGGAATAATATATAAAAAAGGAATTTATGATTAAGCAAGATTATTTCCTCCGCATGATTCAGGAAATCATCACCTTGTTGGTAAATGCATTATTGAACAGACAAAAGATACGTAAGGAAAGTTGGGTGGAGTATGATGACATTACTCGTCAGATATTGGGTGTTCCTTCCGAGAATTTGAAGGACATGAGTGCTGATGAAATTATCAATCGGTATGAGGGTGATCCTGACCGAATGGGAAAGACCGAATTGGCGGCTATGACCATGCTGAAGATAGCGGATGAGATGGAGGACGAGCAGTTGGTTCTTAAATCAAGATTGAAGCAAGAGGGTCTTGCTCTGCTGGAATATGTGCAGGCTAAAGGTGATACGTTTTCCATTCAGCGGGTGGCACTCATTGCCATGTTGAAGGGATAAAACTAAATAGAGGAAGTGTAATCACTTCCTCTATTTAGTTTTATCCCTTCTTCGGTTTCCGGCGTGCCCAACCTTCTTCTTCAAAATCAGGTTTTTCGCCTTTTAACCATTTGTTGTTCTCGGGGGCAAAGAACTGTTTCCAGTCATCTTTCTTTTTCGGTCCACGAGGCTCGGTGTAGCCACGTTCTTCCCGGCTTGGCTTCTTTTTGCCAATGGTGGCAGCTTCTTTATCAGCCTTGGTTGGCTTACGCTCTTTTTTCTTCGGGACAGAGGCCTCTGCCTTGGTTGAGCCACGTTTCTTTCCGCTTTTGTCGCTATTGCCGGTATTCTCGCCAGCGAGTTCCACGATGACCTTGCGACCTTTTATCTTCACCTTGTTCAGTGCCTTGATGACTTCGTTGGC
>SUXY01000112.1 GCA_015060705.1 Bacteroides sp.
ACTCTTCATGTTGTTGGAACAATAATTTCTTTTTCATCTTATAGATTTATATTGTCCAACTTTTTGGGTTCACTTCATGTCACTCCTTTCACCGTGTCTTTAAGCTACCTGTTAAGATATTGAATATTCAAGACGTTGATTATTAGTGTTTTAAGTATTATTGCTGCTAAGGTGATTTTTATGGTTTTCTGTTTCTTAGTGCTTACCTTTGCATCATAGGAAACAGTAAAACAAAAGAAAATGAAAAGACATCTAGTAATGATGCTTTGCCTGATATCGATGGCGGCATCGATGAATGCACAGAGCATTAGTGGTAAATTGGTGGACGAAAAGAACGAACCGTTGGCGTATGCCAATGTGGTACTTCTTTCAATGCCCGACTCTACCTTTGTAAGTGGAACAATCTCCGATGAAATGGGCGCTTTTCGACTCACAAAGGATGAAAAAGGAAAGCTTGTCCGTATCTCTTCCATCGGTTACTCTACCATCTATAAAAAGGTAAACGGTGGAGATTTCGGAGTGATTCAAATGACATCGGACGCTCAGCTTTTGGGCGAAGTGACCGTGAAAGGGACTCTTCCTACTACCCGCCTGAAAGGCGATGCCATGATTACGGGTGTGACGGGAACTCTTCTCGAAAGAGCTGGCACAGCCGAAAACTTGCTTAACCAGATTCCGAACGTGACGGCACAGGATGGTAGCGTAAGTGTATTCGGACGGGGTACTCCGGAAATTTATATCAACGGACGCAAGGTGCGCAACTCGTCCGAACTCGACCAACTTTCCTCTGCCAATGTGAAGTCGGTGGAAGTGGTGAACAATCCGGGTGCTCGCTATGATGCCTCGGTCAAGGCAGTTATCCGCATCACTACCAAGAAACAGAAAGGTGAAGGTTTCGGCTTCAACAACCGCCTGTACTTCCGCCACAAAAGGGGCTATGGCTTGACTTCCCTCGAACAGTTCAACTTCAATTATCGCAAGAACGGCTTCGACCTGGGTGGTATGCTCTATGGAACCATCACCAATTTGGGCGACGACAAATACTTGATCGACCATACTTACTTGGATAAGCACTGGAAACAGACCAAGCGACTGGAGCAGACTTACCAATATCAACGGCTTTCCACCCAGCTTTCCCTCAATTACCAGATTAGCGACAACCACACGGTAGGTATTCGCCACGACTTCACCCGCTATCCCAAGTATGATTGGGATGATGTAACGAATGACAGCGAAGTTTATCAGGACGATGTATTGACGGAAACATCACATGTGGTTGCCGACTTCCGTTCTCCTCAGACCAGTCATCGCGCCAACCTTTATTATAACGGTAAGGCAGGAAAATGGAGCATTGACCTGAACATCGATGGACTTTGGAAGAAAGACGGGCAATGGATGCAGAATAACGAACACATAGAAGAAGTAGGGAAGGAACCTTGGCAACGGGTGATGACCACCGACAGCAAGACAAAGAACAATCTTTATGCCGGTAAGCTGGTTCTGACACGTCCCTTGTGGAAAGGCAACCTTGCCTTCGGTGGTGAATATTCGCACAACGACCGCACCAACCGTTATGTCAATCCTCAAGGCATCCTGGAAGATGACGACAGCCGTTTCAAGGAAGGTAGCACATCGGCCTTCGTGGAATACGGACGCAGTTTCGGAAAACTGAACCTGCTTGCCGGACTCCGCTACGAATACGTGGACTTCAAGTATTACGACCAAGGCAAGTTGGTGGAAGAACAGAGCCGCACGTTCAAGAAGCTCTTCCCGTCCATCGTACTGAACATACCCGTCGGCAAGGTGCAGATGCAGTTGTCCTACGCCATAGACGTGGAGCGTCCGAGCTATTCGGCACTCCGTAGCAACATCACCTATGCCGACCGCTACACGTACGAAACGGGGAACCCTTTCCTTGTGCCCAGTTACACCAACAACTTCATACTGAACGCTTCGTATAAATGGATAAGCCTTATGGCAGGCTATCAGCACATTGAGGATGCCATCATTGGAGTGAACCGTGCCTACTCGGAAGAGAATCCTTCCGTCACCCTCTTGACAAGGGACAATATGCCAAGCTATGATGTATTCAATGCTTCCTTGACCATTGCCCCGAGAATCGGCATTTGGCGACCGCAATGGAGATTGGTGATGCGCAAGCAATGGTATACTGCTGATACTCGGAACGGAAAGGAAAAGCTGAACCGACCACTGTTCGGCATCAACTGGCAGAATGCCATCCAGCTTCCTAAGGGTATCTTGCTGAACGTGGAGGGTACGTTCAGCACCAAGGGATATTTGGAGAATTTGGAATATCCAGAGAACGTCATCATTCTGAATATGACATTACAGAAGAGCTTCTTCAAGAACCGCTTCAATGTACAGCTCTTTGCCTACGACTTGTTGGAACAGAATTCACTTCGGACCATTACCTATAGCGGTATCCGTACCATGGAAATTGTACCGGATTCGCGTCGCCAGTTCGGTATGACTCTCCGCTATAACTTCAACAACACGAAGAGCAAGTACAAGGGTAAGGGTGCAGGTGATAGCCAGAAGGCACGTATGTAAAATCGTTTTTTCATCATAAACTCTTATACTTAAGAAACGGGCAGGATGGCGGAAGATGTTTTCGTATCCTGCCCGTAGCATGAGTAATCATCTTTATCTGATTATAACTTCTCGATATCTTTTGGTGAGAAAGTTCCAACTTTTTCCACCTATTGGAACTTTTTGTTCCACTAAGTGGAACTTTTTGTACCAGCTAGTGGGAAAATTGGTATCACTTAATGGAACTACCTTTCGCTTTGTATGTTAACGGATCTAGTTGACTCAGTTGAACTTTATTTTTATTATACGTTGATTTCGTTCTTTATATACTCCTTCAAGTGGACATGTTTTGGGTGTATTAGAGATGCCTGTTAAGATATCGAATATTCAAAGTATTGAATTTAAGTGTTTTAAGTGTCGTTGCTGCTAAGGTGCTTTTTATGGTTTTCTGTTTCTTAGTGCTTACCTTTGCATCATAGGAAACAAAAAAACATGAAAAGACATCTAGTAATGATGCTTTGCCTGATAATGACGGCGGCATCCATTGAAGCACAACCCCTTAGTGGTAAATTGGTGAACGAAAAGAACGAGCCGTTAGCGTATGCCAATGTGGTGCTTCTTTCTATGCCCGACTCTACCTTTGTAAGCGGCACAATCTCTGATGAAATGGGCGGTTTTCGTCTTTCAAAGGATGAAAATGGACAGCTCATTCGCATCTCTTCCATCGGTTACGCTACCATCTATAAAAAAGTAAACAGTGGTGACTTCGGTGTGATTCAAATGACATCGGACGCTCAGCTTCTGGGTGAAGTGGTGGTGAAGGGTAATCTTCCC
>SUXY01000027.1 GCA_015060705.1 Bacteroides sp.
GCAGAAATCATCTGCCAAACAATAAATTTCTGTAACTTTAGCCTCGGAGAACATAGCGGTAATCGTTTTTTATAATTGGGCACTATAAATATAATACTTTTATCGCTATTCTCCTAATTTACAATGAGTTATTTTAATAATCTTATATCGAACTCACGTATTTTAATATGCGTGCAGAGTATTGGAATTTTCTATTGGACTTCTTTTGTGAAATAATACATTATCCATATTTTTGCAAAAAGAAAAGTTTATATTATTATGGTTTGGAATAGATTTTTAAACGGCAAGAGACTTAGACTTTCACAAGTAGATGACAATCGTCTAAAGATCTCCAATGATACTGATAGTCGTAATCCTTTTGAAAGTGATTTTGGACGAGTCATATTTAGTTCCGCATGTCGAAGATTACATGATAAGACCCAAGTATTTCCACTAACAACCGATGATAATATTCATTCACGTTTAACGCATTCTTTGGAAGTAATGAATATTGGTTTATCTTTTGCTATTTATTTGTGTGGTAATAAAGAATTCAAAAAAAAGACAAATCTAGATACTGAAGATATATTGCGAAAAATAAGTCCAATACTAAAAACTTCGTGTTTAGTACATGATATTGGCAATCCTCCTTTTGGACATTTTGGAGAAGAAGTGATACAAAATTATTTTGAGCAACTTATTAATGATTTAAAAAAGGACTCAAATAAACTTCAAACTGCAAATTATTTAAGTCAATATATCATAAACAATATAAAGAATATAGACTATATCGATAAGAAAGAAAAAATTAACAATGAAGAAATAAGCAATATAAGAGAAAGGCGAAGAACTAAAATTTGGGATGAATTTGAAGCATTTTTATCTAGTGATTTTGTTCTGGATTATACCCAATTTGATGGCAATGCTGAAGGGTTTAGAGTTCTTACAAAACTTCAATATTTAGGGGACTTATATGGATTGAATTTGACTTACGCTACCCTTGCATCAACATTAAAATATCCCAATTATAAACCTGCCAATAAGGACTCAAGTCAAATAGGCCAACATAAACATGGAGTTTTTATTACAGAAAAAGACGTATTAAGCAAAATAGCCAAAGATAGTGGCCTCGAATATGAAGAAGACATATTTAAGCGTCATCCATTATCATTCTTAATGGAAGCTGCAGACTCTATCTGTTATTATGTTATGGACATTGAAGATGCAAATCAAAAGCAGTGGGTTTCTTTAGTAGATTTAAGAGAGGAAATAGCAAATAATGAGAATATTAGTGACGATGTAAAACAAAAACTAACCAATAACACAAATTTAACAAAAGGGGAAAATTTATTAGAAAAAAAAGAATGGGTTAGTTATAGGACAACCTTGTTGACTCATTTAATGGAAGTTGCAACAAAGAATTTTGTAAATAATTTACAGGAAATTGAGAATGGAACTTACAACAAAGAACTTATAGAAGATAATGATGGAGTTTATAAAGTTCTATCTCAAATTTCCAAAACTAAAATTTTACCGAAAAGGGAGATTACTTCTCTAGAACTTACAGGTGAAGCTGTTATATCAGGTATATTAGATGCATATATAAAGCTCTTTTTTCATACAAGTAAAACTTTCAGAGATAGAGGAAAGTCGTTAATATCTCGTTCTATATTTATGACTGTTTTACATGAGCATAGAGAAAAATTTAAAGATGATGAAGATTTCTCTGTAAAATACATGAATAAGGATAATATAGATGAACTATATCGCAATTTTGATGTTGCTGATTTTACTGTAGAGGAACGTTTTCGTTTGATCCGTGATTTTGTTGCTTGTATGACAGATAAATTTGCATTAGAACATTTTCAAAAGTTAAGTGGACAAAAGATTTAATATTAAAGAAACTGATATCGACCAACAAGCTTTATCCTTTAAGATTTATTTAAAGCATTTTTTGTTGGATTCCGATTCCTGGGATTTATTATTGAATATATCTCAGCAGACAGATGTATATATCTTTAGTGGGGTGATTCGTAACTTTTTATTGGGATTAAGTGAAAATAGAGATTTGGATATAGTTGTTAAAGATATAGATAAGATAATTATCCCTAAGAAGTTTTGGAGAAATATTCGTTTTACTAAAAACAGTTTTGGAGGATATAAAGTAAAAATAAGGCAATTAGTTGTTGATGTGTGGGATATAGAGAAAACATGGGGGATACAAAATATGCGTATAAAGAGTACCCCTTATAGTTTGATTCGTACTGCTTTTTTCAATTTTTCTGCAATTACTTATGATTTTAACAAATCCCAATTTATATATGATGAAGATTTTTTAATCTTTTATAAAACTTTGTCAATGGATGTCAAGTATTCAGACAATCCTAATATAGCCTTATGTATTTTGAATACCATATATTATGCTGGAAAATATTCATTTTATATAAGATATGATTTGTGTAAATGGATTGTTACGCATTATAATAGTAATTTAGATTTTATGAATATCCAATTAAAACATTTTAATAAAATAATAATACCTCATGCCACTATAACTTCTTTTGTTCAATGTTGTTCAGATTTCTTGTCCATTATGAAGAAAGACAAAAATAATTTAGTAATGAAACCTTGTGTCGATATTAAAATTTAAAATGTCACACGGAAAGAAGTTGTTTATATGCAATAATCTTAGGAATTATAATGATAATATACACAGATTTTGATTTGAAAAAAGCAATCCAGCGAAAAGAAAGTACAATTCATATAAAAGATGAGAAAATAGGAAATTCTTTTCTGCTTGCGAATAAAATACAGGCAGGTCATTTACCTATGATAATATTGAAACGGCTGGAGGGAATAGAATATGTAATGTATCGGTAGGGGAAGGAATTATAATTCCTGTAACCAAAGATATGGTTTCCGATTTAATACTACGATGGAAGGTACTGGAAGAAAAAAATATTGAAATAGATGTAGAAGAAGTGATAGGAAGAAAATTCAATTTGTTCTACGGGGATTAGAGGGTATCAATAAAAAAAGGACATTTTGTTGCACTAAATCCAAATAATCTTTTTACCTTTGTAAACGATAAGCTAAAACGATTGTTGCAGAATGAAGCAAGTAGCTCGCTGCGAATTCGGTGGAGGATTATCGGAGGTTTCTTTAAATAGATTGATTATTAAACTTATAAAGGAATAAATTCGGATCCCAAGCGGATCACGAACAATCAATACAAAATGAAGAGAATCCCTGATAATCAAACGGTTGTCAGGGATTTTTGTTTTATTCCTATCTACTTTTCACCGCGAATTTGAGCAAATGTCACCTGCGAAATCGGTGGAGTAAGATTCCACCAGAAACATCTTGTAGATAGTAATCGAAAAGTATACCACAGAATCAGCGTTTTCTTCGTTATTTCGACCTTCAAGTTGCATAGCAATCAGAAGTAAACCATGATTAAGATGGATAAGAAAGAACAGATTTTACATTACTATCGTGTAGATGGTCTTAGTTTGCGGGAAATCACAGAAAGAAGGAAACATTGGATGGAAAATCTGGTGTTTCTTTTTTTTTGTCTGCCTAATGTTCCTTTATTCGCTGATTTTGGATTACTTTTGCTATCTGAATGCGCGTAGATTGTTTTCCTGTTACATTGAATACTATGATTAGAAAATGTTTGTTTCCTCGCTTGTTGGTATCTTTCCTGATGATTGGTTTCCTTTCTTGCTCTTCGAATGATGTGGTGAGGAATACCCAACGGGTATGGTCGAACCGGCCCGCTTATACGAAAGTGTTTGAAAATCAGAATGAATATGGATTGACCTCCGATGCCTGTGACGGAATCTGGGAGGGAGAGCAAGTGCCTGAACTTCCTCGCGTTCCGCATCCTTCGCCTGAGGTGAAGCGTTGGTTGGAAGCCGAAGGTTTCAACTATCTGGATGAAGAAACGGACAGCTTGACCCGAGGAAAATATCCGAATCCTGTCCGGATATGGGAGGGCGAACCTTATCCTATTGGCAATGGCCGGATAGCTGCCTCTGTCTTTCACGGAAGTGGGCGTGACCGCTATGCCTTGAATGAGGTTTCTTTCTGGTCGGGAGGATTGAATGCCGGTGTCATTAATGAAAAAGGTGACAAGAGCTTCAATCGCGAACAGGGACCCAATGCATTGGACGATGAGTTTGGGGGGTATCAGCCGGTGGGTGACTTGATTTTCGATTTCGGTACACCTGTTGAAGAATCCTCTTTCCTTCGCGAGATTCGTTTGGACGAAGGATCTGTTTTCTCGCGTGGAAGGCGACAGGGAAGCCTTGTGGAAAGTATGGCTTTTTGTAGCTATCCCGACCAAATGATGGTGCTTCACTATAAAGCCGACAAGCCATCGGGATTGAATGGAAAAATCCTTTTCGCTACCCAAAGGGATACGGATGAGGTTTCTGTTCAAGGCGATGTCCTTCGGTTGGTATGTCCGTTGCCCAATGGGATGCGTTGCATGGTGCAGGCTTCCGTCCGTCATGACGGAGGAGTGTTGAAAGAAGCCGACAAGCATCTGTTGTTGGAAGGAGCCGAGTCCTGTACCATCCTTTTGGCGATCGAAACCAATTATGAGATGGATTTCTCGAAAGGCTTCCGGGGTGAGCATCCTGAAAGTAGGATTGCCCGTCGGATGGAGAACATTAAGGGACGTTCATTGGAAGAACTGATGCGTCGTCATATCGAAGACTATGGCGAATTATATAAACGTCAGCACATTTCATTGGGTACGTCAGCGCGTTTTCTTCAAGACATGCCTACGTTTCAACGCTTGGAAGCCTATCGGGAAAAATCCGAAGATCCGGAATTGGAGGAAACGCTTTTCAACTTCGGACGTTATCTGATGATAAATACTTCCCGTCCGGGAAGCCTTCCTGCCGGTCTTCAAGGTATCTGGAATGGTATGGTCAATGCGCCTTGGGGAAATGATTATCATAGCAACATCAACTTCCAGATGGTGTATTGGCTTCCGGAGGTGGGCAATCTCAGTGAGTGCCATCTCTCGATGTTGGATTACTTGGATGCGATGCGTGAACCTTTCCGTCGGAATACCTGCGATTATCTGCAAGCCATTGGTGAAGATGTCAGCAAGGTAAAGGACGGGTGGGTGGTCTATACTTCGCACAATCCGTTCGGGGCAGGAGGCTGGCAAGTGAATCTTCCTGGTTCTGCTTGGTATGGCTTGCACTTGTGGGAGCATTTTGCTTTCACCAACGATACCGCTTATCTACGTCGCCAGGCTTATCCGATGATGAAAGAACTTTGTCATTATTGGGAGGCGCAGCTCAAGCCCTTGGGTAAGGGTGGGGAAGGTTTTGAATCGAAATACGAGCCGGTAGATGTCACCCGATATCCGGAACTGGCGCATATTGAAGAAGGCACGTTGGTTGTTCCTAATGGATGGTCGCCCGAACATGGTCCTCGTGGAGAAGACGGTGTGGCGCACGACCAACAGATTGTTTACGAGTTGTTCGACAATACCATCCAGGCATCCGAAATCTTAAATATCGATCAGGAATGGAGTACGCATCTGAAACAAATCCGTCAACGTATGCTTCCGCCACAAATCGGTAAGATGGGCAATTTGATGGAATGGATGATAGACCGTTCACCGGAGACCGACCATCGTCATACGTCTCATCTGTTTGCGGTCTTTCCGGGTAAGGGCATTGGTATGAAGAAAAGCCCGGAGTTGGCCGAAGCAGCCCGCAAGTCATTGTCTTTTAGAAAGAATACGGGCGATAGCCGACGCTCTTGGGCATGGACTTGGAGAAGCCTCTTGTGGGCTCGTCTCCACGAAGGCGAGTTGGCGCACGATATGATAGAAGGGTTGATGACTCATAATATGCTTGATAATCTCTTTGCCAGCCATCGCATACCTTTACAGATAGATGGCAATTATGGGATAGCTGCTGCTATGCTAGAAATGCTCATTCAGTCGCACGATGGTTTCATCGAGCTTCTTCCGGCGCCTACCGATGCTTGGAAGGAGGGCTCGGCATACGGACTGAAGGCAAGAGGAAACGTCGAAGTCGATATGAGCTGGAAAGACGGAAAGGTGACTGGATGGAAGCTCCGTTCTCTCCATCGTCAGCGTGTGAAAGTTTTGGTTAATGGTGAAATTCACGAGATAACGTTATGATTACCCGATGCTACCTTGAAATAACCAACATCTGCAACCTCGATTGCAAGTTCTGCCCGAAGACGGACAGAACCAAGCGTCGTTTGACCTTGGAAGAGTTTGACCTACTGACCGATAAACTTCAGGATAAAGTCAAGTTCCTGTATTTTCATTTGATGGGTGAGCCCTTCTTACATCCTTTATTGCCGGACTTTATCCAAATGGCACGTCGGAAAGGTTTTGTTCCAGTGCTGACTACCAATGGTACCCTTTTGTCGAAAGGGCAGGAGGTCATCGAAGCCCGTCCGCATAAGATACAGATTTCGCTCCATTCTCAGGAAGGCAACGGCAAGGAACATCCGGAGGAATATATTCGTGAAGTGATGTCCTTTGTTCAGGAAGCAGCGTCACAAGGCATCCTCATTGTCCTTCGTCTTTGGAATCAGGGTGGGTATGATAGTGCCAATGACTTCATTCATGAATTGATAGCCCAATACCAGCCTCGTCCGTGGACGGAACGTCACGACGGTTGGAAGTTGGCAGAGAATATATATATTGAGTACGACCGTATGTTCGAATGGCCCGATGCCGAACATTCCGAGTTTGAAGAGAAAGATGTATTCTGCTATGCGCTTCGCAATCAGATTGGAGTATTGGTGGATGGAAGTGTAGTACCTTGTTGCCTCGACCATGCCGGTGATATCACATTGGGCAATCTGTTTGAACAATCGCTTGATGATATTTTAGCTTCCCCTCGTGCCAAAGCCCTTTACGATGGCTTTACGAAACACATCGCCACCGAACCGCTTTGTCGCCGATGTGGATATGCCGTGGTGACGAAACGGTATCGGGGATGATGGGATGTTGATGAACGCTTAGGGTTGTTTCATCAGCTTCTCTATCTTTTTAGGTAATTCAGTATTCTTCATAATGCCGGCGAACGCTTCAGCTCCGACACCATAAGCAAAGATAGGAACGACTGTACCGGTATGTCCCTTGGTGCTGAACGATAATTGTACAGGGGTACGTTGACCTACTTCGTAACTTTTGTAGGAAACGGCGGTACCACCGGTTTCATGGTCGGCTGTTACCACCAATAGAGTCTCCGGATGTTGGTTTACATACGCTATCAGTTGTTGCAAGGTACGGTCTACTTCTTTCATTTCTTCTATCATACCTTCGGAATCGTTGTTATGTCCATATCCGTCGATGATAGCACTTTCTATCATCAAGAAGAAACCTTGTTGGTTGTTTCTGGAAAGAACTTCCAAGGCTTTGGCGGTGGCTTTCTCCAAATAGAGGGTAGGCTCTGAGAAGTAAGTCGTATCGTTGCTTTCAGCAAAAGTGGCCGCTAATTTGGCTGCTAAGCAGACTTCGGCACCATCAGCAGCACCGGCGGTAGTGTTGGTCGACTTGTTTCTACGGTGTACGTCTCCCATAGGAAGTATGCCTACAAACTTGTCCGAAGTAGTGTTCAAGACAGTTCTCCAATCCAAGTAAACATCGTATCCCTTTTCGATGAGAGTAGCAGTAAGGTCTACCGAATCCGGACGATGGATGAATGGTTCAAGACCTGCACCTATGGCTACGTCCACACCGCTTTCGGTAAATTGCTTGGCAATGTCGAAACTCATGGAACGACTGGTGACACCGGCATAGAAAGCGGCTGGGGTAGCTTCGGTCAGCACGGTGTTGACTACAATTCCGCTTCGCTTGCCCATTGCTTGAGCCTTGCGAAGGATGCTGGTCAATGGTTTTCCGTCAGGGTCCACTCCCAAGTATCCATTCTTGGTGCGTGTACCGCATGCCAATGCGGTTCCTCCGGCAGGTGAGTCGGTCACGTAGTTATTGGCCGAACAACTTTCGGAAAGGCCGATGACTGGTGCCTGTTCGAATCCCGTCAGAGAATCTTCGCTTAGCAATAAAGATGAGACTGCACCGAATCCCATTCCGTCACCAATCAGATAAATGACGTTCTTTACTTGAGGCTTTTGGGCCACAGGAGTGTTGCACGATGTCGCAAAAAGAAGTGCGAGCATAGCAATTGATATCAGACAAGTTTTCTTCATGATTGTTATTTTAGTGTATTCTACTTCCAAGTACAAAAATACTCAAAAATTGGGTATATTTGCAAAGGAAAAAAGCATAACATTATGATAAAGCAAGTTTCATTTCATTTGTCTGCAAAAAGAAGAGGTTGTCATGAGTGATAGAAAAGATATTGGATAATCTTTAAGGTGACGAACACAAAATAATGCTATGAATTTCATTTGTGATGCTTAATTTGTTCATTATAAATTTGTGATATAAAGAATAATCTATAAATTTGCCACTGAATTTGGTGCTCATCCCTCTATTCTTGAGGCATGAGTGAAAAGGGAATCAGGTGAAAATCCTGAGCAGACACCGCTGCTGTAAGTTCCTTAATATGTCTTTGATACTACCAAAGCCACTGTCCGAAAGGATGGGAAGGCATCAAAGATGGAACAAGCCAGAAGACCTGCCAACTTCATTTGTTTACTAGCTTTCGGGTAATAAAAGCTGAGGGACGCAATACATTTCATCATCAAGAAGAAAGGTAATAACCGTCTATTTTATTCCCGTAGAGTTTTTGTGTATGTGAATCGTTTGCACGATGCAATGATAGGATCTATCCATATGTGGCCAAGCATATAATGGAGCATTTGTAACACATGAAACTCTCGAACTTGGTAGGCTATATCATCGGGCGGAATCTCTCGTGAGAAAGGTTCCGCCGTTGATACCGCTGTAGGCATGAATTGTTTATTTGTATAATTTTATAAAATGTCAATGAAGAAGATGGTGAAGTTTTTATTCAAAATCCATAAATACATTGGAGGGTTTATTGCAATATTCTTCTTAATGTGGTTTGTAACTGGAGTAATTCTTGTCTATTATCCGTATCCACGGATTTCAGAGCAGATGGTGAATGAACGGATGGAAACAATCCATTGTTCTTCATTGCCTGATGTGCCTTTCATTCAAGGACGTGTGGATGCCAAGATAGAATCCTTGTCCTTGCGACAGTTTCAAGGGCAGACTTTGTTTGAAATGAAAGCCGGTGGTAAGAAATCTGCATGGGTAGCTGATACTTTGCAAGTTCAGCAAGTGAAACCGCTGACTTTCGCTACCGTTCAGGCAGAAGCGACAAAATGGTCTGATGCGCCTGTGATGCGTGTAGATACTTTGCATGAAAGGGAGCAGTGGGTGCTCTATTCCAAATATGACCGGATGATGCCTATCTATAAATTCTATTTTGATGATGACCAGCAGACGCAACTTTTCGTGTCAGGTAAAAATGCCGAACCCATACAGCTTACGACTATGGAACAACGCTTCTGGTCATGGGTAGGTGCCATCCCTCATAAGTTGTATTTCCCATATATCCGTAAAGATGTGGACAGATGGAAAGCATGGATTGTTGCTTCCGGTTCCATTTGTTTGGTTGCTTCTTTGTCGGGTTTCATCTTGGGTCTTTATTTGTTGATAAATAGATATAGACAAAAGAAAAGTTGGGAGATTCCATACAAAAGAGGATGGAAGCGTTGGCATTATATCACAGGTTTGATATTTGGCGTCTTTTTGGTATGGTGGTCCATCAGTGGGATTTTTTCGATGTCGAGGGTACCTCAATGGATTGTACCTACCAAAGCTGAATTCACTTTCAATACTTCCCGTCTCTGGGGAAAAGGGGTGTTGCCATTGGAAACCTATCAATTGGATTATCGGAAATTGCAAGAGGTATATCCGGATTTGAAGAAAATAGACTGGGTAAGATTTGCAGATATTCCCGCTTATCGTATCATTGAAGGTGAAAATGAACGGTATATTGATGCTTCGGGTACTGAAGTGGTTGCTTTGAATGTCCCACAAAAGACCATAGAAGAGGGATTCAGAAAGATTCATGGCAATGATTCGAAAATGACCGTAACTGTTCTAGAAAAATATGATAATTATTATCTGAATTTAAGAAGAACACTGGAGTTGCCGGTATATAAAGTTGAATTCGACGATGATGACCACAATCTGTATTATGTGAATCCTCGGGATGGATACATCCGATATCTAAACAAGAACAAGATTGTGGACAAGTGGCTTTTCAGTGCCATTCACTATCTGAATATGGGCTGGCTTGTCAATCGTCCGCGGTTGTGGACTTTCTGCCTATGGTTTTTATGCATAGGTTGCGGAATCGTATGTTTTACCGGGGTAGTATTAGGTGTCAAGACTTGGTTTATTAGAAAGAAGAAATAAAGTTGACTATCTGTTTTTTTTTAGATATTTCTATCCATAGATGAACCAAGACAGGTGTCTTTATGCATGAAACTCTTTTACTTGGTTTATTTATTAGTCGGGCGGAATCTTTCGTGAGAAAGGTTCCGCCTTTATGATATGTCACAAAAAAACGTCAATAATACTTGTTTATTCAAAAAACCTCCGTATATTTGCCTTCGAATTTGGTGCTCGTCCCTCCATTCTGGAGGTATGAGTGAAAAGGGAATCAGGTGAAAATCCTGAGCAGACACCGCTGCTGTAAGCTCCGAAAGTGTCCTCGAATCTCTAAGTCACTGTCCGAAAGGATGGGAAGACATCGAGGATGGAGCAAGCCAGAAGACCTGCCAATTTCGATGTTTAAAAGCTTTCGGGTTATAAAGCTTCGGACACACTGCATTCATGATAGGTTTTCTGGTATCTTCTGAATAAGATTAAGACTATTGATTCATGTTTTCATTTGCGTTTGATTAGTCATTTTATCCCGAGAGGTAGTTGATAATCATATAAACGCTTAATGATGAAACAAGGAATTGTTAGTCTGCTACTTCTTGTATGTATGTACTTGGGTGTTTATGCCCAAAACTCTCATTCTTTGACAGGAGTGGTGAAGGATACCGCTGGAGAACCTGTTATAGGCGCTGCTGTAGCTATAAAGAACACTCCGACCGGTTGTTATACCAATGAACAAGGACGATATCGTTTATCGGTGTCATCGGGTGAATATGTCTTGGTTGTATCCATGATGGGATATGAACCCCAAGAACGGAAAGTGAAGGTAACGTCCAGTCTGCGAATAGACTTTGTACTGAAGGAAGATGCCGTTTCCTTGGAGTCGGTACATGTTTATGGCAAGAGCAAGGCACAGCAGCTTCGCGAAGGAGCCTATGCGGTAAATGCCATGAATATCAAGCCATTGATAAATACCACACAGAGTCTGAACGCCATCGTCAACAAGACCACCGGAGTACGTGTGCGTGAGGAAGGGGGAGTAGGTTCAGACTTCGACTTGTCCATTAATGGTATGTCCGGTAATTCCATCCGTTATTTCTTGGACGGGATGCCACTGGATACCAAAGGGACGGGAGTTACCTTGGCCAATCTTCCGACCAACATCATCGACCGCATAGAAATTTTTAAAGGAGTGATTCCGGCCTATCTGGGAAGCGATGCCTTGGGCGGTGCCATCAACGTCATTACCAATCAGCAAAAGAGAAATTTCCTGGATGCATCTTATAGCATCGGCTCTTTTCATACACACCAAGTGGACCTCAATGCCCAGTATGTAGAACCGAAGACGGGTGTCATTATCAAGCCGGTCTTCAGTGTGAATTATTCGAAGAACGATTACAAGATGAAGAATGTACAAATCCGCAATGCCGAAGGTACAGAATTCATTACTACAGATCGCCGTCGTTTCCATGACGACTATTTATCCTTGTTCGGACAGATGGAAGTTGGTGTAACCGATCAGTCATGGGCGGATGCTTTCTTTGTTTCAGCATCGTTATCGAAGATAGACAAAGAACTACAGACTGGTTCTACCCAGTCGTGGGTATATGGTATGGCTGAGCGAAATACGAAATCTGCCAATGTTTCTGCTCGTTATAACAAATCAGATTTCTTGTTAGATGATTTGAATGTCAGTGCTTCTCTTTCTCATACTTGGGACCATTCGGAAACCGTCGATACGACTTATCGGAAGTATTTTTGGGACGGGTCTTACATCAATGGTCATCATAGTGAGGTGAGAGGACGTGCCCGTTCATGGAGACACTACAAACGCCCCATGACCATTGTACGTTCCAATGTGGAGTATAAACTGAATGATGCACATTCCTTGAACTTCAATTACTTGTTAAACCGGACAGGAAACAAGCAGTATGATGAGGTGGACGATTCGTATGTACCGACCAATGATGTGCTGATGAAACACATTATAGGACTTTCCTATAACCAATCCTTATTCGATGGAAAGATGAACAATGTCCTTTTTGTGAAGGATTACATCAATCACCTGAAAGTGGAACAGACGGAATTGTCTTCCATTACAGGTTCTGACGAAGTGAAATCTTCGAACACGGAAAGTTATTGGGGATATGGAATCGGGACCCGTTATACTTGGGCATCTCCTTTTGCTCTGAAAGCATCGTATGAACACAGTGTCCGATTGCCTATTTCCAGAGAATTGTTGGGTAATGGTTCTACCATTTATCCAAACATTGCTTTGCGTCCGGAAAGCAGCGAGAACTTCAATGTGGGTGTGTTCGGTACGCTTTCTTTAGGGAGAACACATCAGCTTTATTATGAAGTAAACGGTTTTGTACGATTGGTGGACGATTATATCCAGGCGACCGTATTGGACCAGGAAGGTATGATGCAATACGAGAATGTGGATGCTGTTCATATCAAAGGTATTGAAGGTGAAATCCGTTACGATTGGGCAGACAAGTTGGGATTGATGTTCAATGCCAGCTATCAGGATTCCCGTAATCAACAGAAGTATTTGGCAAGCGGTGCTTTGTCGGCAACCTACAAGAACCGTACACCCAACAAACCTTGGACATTTATCAATGCAGAGGCTTCCTACACATTTCATCAGGTCTTTTTACCGGATAGCAAACTTCGGGTTGCCTACGATTACCAATGGGTTCATTGGTTTTATCTGACATGGGAAGCATACGGTTCGGCACAAACCAAACCGCGCATTCCTAGCCAACACATATCCAATGCTTCCTTGCTCTATTCGTGGAAGAATGATAAGTATAACTTGTCTTTGGAATGTACCAATCTGTTCGATAAGTTGACTTACGACAACTACATGCTTCAGAAACCGGGGCGTGCATTTTTCGCTAAATTCAGAGTATTCATTCATTAAATAATTATAGATATGAGAAAATTCAAATTTGTAGAAATGGCCTTCATGGCCTTGATGTTGGCAGCATCCATGGCTGCTTGCTCTGATGATAACGAAGAACCGGTTGTAGAACCAGAGCCAGAACCGGAAGTACAAGTGAAACACCGATACGAATTGTCGGTTTGTCCGGTGAAGCATGGCGGTATGAGTATGAACAAGAACGGTACGTTCGTGAGAAGTGTCGAAGCCTTGACTGCCGACCAACCGATGGTAGAATTCAATGGTAAGGGATTGGAAATCACCAATAAGTATACCATGGAAAGTATTACTAAGGGAAAGTATCACTATCAGGTACCTGAATCGAAAGACCGTTTCGTGAAGTTCTCGATTGAAGTCGATGCGGCGGGTAATGAATTGGTAAAATTAGCACAAGAAAGACCTTTTGTGAAGAACGAATTCCCGGCACGTAAGTACACACATGCATGGATAGACAAAGGTGAGACATTGGTTCTCGTAGCTACCGATGGTGATCACAAGAAAGTCTTTTATTCCAAATTGAAGGAAAGTGATTTGTCTATCATCGAAGAAGGAGATTTGAATATTCCTATTCCAGAAGGTTTCGGTTCTCTTTCTACTTCGGGCATCTTGACTTATCGTGAAAAATCCAATGACTTGGTCTATTTCTACATCGGTAAGGATAAAGAAACAGGAGGTATGACCGATGCTGCAACTTCCAATTTGTTTGTAGCGATTATTGATCCTGCTACCATGGCAGTGAAGTCCAACGAAGTAATCGATTATTCGTTGGCCGAAGAATCAGCGGCTAGTGCGTATGGAGAATTGATGCAGAATACAGTGATGTATGATGAAGATGGTAATTTGTATTTGGCAGGTATGGTTACTAGAGATGGAGCTGAATGTGGTTCCTTGCTTAAGATGAAGGCTGGTGCCAAGAATGTAGAGCAATACAACGGTTTCCCTGAACCGGAAGGCAAGTTGTTGACCATCCAGTATTTGGGTAATAACAAAGCTTTGGCTTACTCACGAGACAATTCTTTGGGTACCAAGATTGATAGCCCGAGCCACTTTTATTCAATCATCGATTTGACTACTGGAAAGCGTGAACGCGTGAAATTCAATGGTACAGATTTGCCGTATTGTAGCGGTCGTTTCTCTCAACGTAGTGTAGTGGTAGATGGAAAGGCATACATTGGAGTAGCCAATCAGAAGGATTTGACTGCCGGTGTTTACATTTACGATATCAAGACAGGAAATGTGGAAAAGGGTATTGACCTGCAATCTGGTTTCTGCTTTGACATCATCCGTGTTGTTGATGCTGAATAATAGATAAAAAAAGGAAGGTAGATGAAACCGCAATTGATGATAGGTGCCGCTTCTTCGGGAAGCGGAAAAACGACATTTACCATGGGAATCCTTCGGGCCTTGAAGAATCGGGGCTTGAAGGTTCAACCCTATAAGTGTGGTCCGGATTATATTGATACGAAGTTCCATACATTGGCTTCAGGGAATGAATCAGTAAACTTGGATACTTGGTTGGGCTCTGAGAACCATGTGAGGAAGTTGTATCAAGATTATGGCAATCAGGCAGATGTATGTGTAGTGGAAGGAGTGATGGGACTCTATGACGGACATCAGCGCATGCAAGGCAGTAGCGCAGAATTGGCCGGATTATTGGACATTCCTGTCATCTTGTTGGTAAATGCCAAGTCTACTGCTTATTCGGTAGCTCCTATGATTAGCGGTTTCAAAAACTTTTCTCCAAAAGTAAGGATTGTCGGTGTGGTATTCAATCAGGTATCTTCTGCTTCCCATTACCAACATCTGAAAGCCGCCTGTCAGGATGTGGGAGTGGAGTGTTTGGGATATCTTCCGTTTTCCAAAGCTTTGAAGGTGCCTTCCCGACATTTGGGACTGTCACTTGGAGCAAAGAAAAGGATGGATGAACAGATAGCCCGAACAGCCGAACTGGTAGCCCATCATGTGGATTTAGACCGATTGTTGGAGTGTTGTCAAACTCGTTGGATAGAAGGAAAGGAAAGAAGTTTGGGTAAAGGTTCTTTGAAAATAGTAGTTGCCAAGGATGCTGCTTTCAATTTTATCTATCGGGAGAATCTGGAACAATTACATCGTTTGGGTACAGTTACATTCTTCAGTCCTTTGAAGGGAGATGATTTGCCGGATGCCGATTTGGTTTACTTGCCGGGTGGTTATCCCGAATTGTTTGCTCATCGGTTGCAGAAACATTCGCAGTTAATGGATGCCTTGAGAGAATATGCCGAACAAGGAGGAAAGATTTTGGCGGAGTGCGGAGGTATGATTTACCTTTCCCGTTCGTTGACCAACCGGACAGGAGACAAGCACTATCGGATGGCAGGTGTACTGCCGTTGGATTGTACGATGGAAGGTGCCAGATTGCATATGGGATATCGCAAAATGCGATTTAATGGAAATGAATGGAGAGGTCATGAATTTCATTATTCGGATGTCGTCCAACCGGATGCTTTAACTAGTATAGCCGTACAAGTTAATGCAAAAGGGATGGAAGTGAGTACACCCATCTATAGATACAAGAATGTGATAGCAGGTTATACCCATTGGTATTGGGGTGAAAAAAATATAATGGATTTATGGGAACAATGAAGAAGATAGTTTATGTAGGGCTTGTAGGGCTGATGTTGGTAACAGCAGCTTGTCAAAGTAAGAAACGCCAATCGGCTGCTACGGTGTCTTCACAGGAAGCTGAAGCCATGTTTGTGGAAAAGATTCAACCGCAGTATGCAGAAGGGTTTCAAGTGAAATATGAAAATGGCATCTGTCTATTGGAAATTCAAGACCCACAAAAGACAGAAAGCCAATCTTTCCATTATGTACTGATACCAAAGGGGAAGGAAGTTGAAAAACTACCGGAGGGATATACACCTATCGAAGTTCCGGTAAAGAGTGTTATCTGTATGACTTCCTTACAACTCTCCAATTTTATCAAGTTGGATGAAATGGAACGTGTGGTCGGCATCACCAGTACCCGCCATTTGTTCAATGATGAGATGAAGCGTAGGTTGAAGGAAGGACTTACGCAAAAAATAGGTATTGAAGGTAATTTTGATAATGAAGTCATTATGGGAGTCAATCCGGATGTTATTCTGATTTCACCATTCAAGCGTGGAGGGTATGATGCATTAAAGGATGTGGGTATTCCATTGATACCTCATTTGGGATATAAGGAAATGACTCCGCTAGGGCAAGCAGAATGGGTGAAGTTTGTAGGGCTGATGACTGGTACTGAAAAGAAAGCCAATTCCTGTTTTGCAGAAATTGAAAAGAAATACAATACATTGAAACAACAAGCATCCGAGGTAAAGGAACGTCCGGTAGTATTCAGTGGCGAGTTACGTGGTGGAAACTGGTATGCTGTGGGTGGAAAGAGTTTCTTGGCACAACTATTCAAGGATGCTGGTGCCGATTATTTTTTAAAAGATAACGAAGAATCCGGTGGAGTGACATTGGACTTTGAAACGGTTTATTTGCAGGCAGCGGAAGCCGAGTATTGGCGGATTGTTAATAGTTATCAAGGTACCTACTCTTATGATGTATTGAAAGAGGATGATATCCGTTATGCTGATTTCCATGCATTCAAGGAAAAAGGAGTGGTGTATTGCAATATGCGGGAGAAACCTTTCTATGAAAGTATGCCGGTAGAACCTGAAAAGATTTTGGCGGACTTGATAAAGGCTTTTCATCCGGAATTGCTACCGACTGATTATGAACCAGCTTATTATGAATTATTGAAATGAGAAAGTCTGTAACCTTATCTATGCTGTTGTTGGTAGCATCTATCTTGGTGTTGTTTTTACTGAACCTGTTTTTAGGCTCCGTACACATTCCAATGGATTCTATTTGGAACATTCTATGGGGATTGGATGGAGATGAATCTGTCATTTGGCAGAATATCATCTGGAAATCCCGTATACCTCAATCCTTGACGGCTTTGGTGGCTGGTGCTGGCTTGGCGGTAAGTGGTTTGCAGATGCAGACGGTCTTTCGAAATCCTTTAGCTGGTCCTTCTGTCTTGGGTATCAGTTCGGGTGCAAGCTTGGGTGTAGCTTTTGTAGTTTTGCTATCCGGCAGCATTGGTGGAATTGCTTTGAGCCGACTGGGATTTATGGGTGAAATAGCCTTAACTGTAGCTGCTATAGTAGGAGCATTGTCGGTGATGGCACTGATTGTTTATGTATCACAGAAGGTACATGGCAATGTCACTTTGCTGATCATTGGTGTCATGATTGGTTATGTCGCTAATGCAGTGATTGGGGTACTGAAGTTTTTCAGTGTGGAAGAAGACATTCGGGCTTACGTGATATGGGGATTGGGAAGCTTCGCCCGTGTATCGGGTAATCAGGTGACAGTTTTTATTTGCATCATGGCCGTATTGCTTCCACTCTCATTTTTATTGATAAAGACATTGAACCTATTGTTGTTGGGTGACGCCTACGCACGTAACTTAGGATTGAACATCAAGCGGGCAAGATTGCAAGTCATTGCATGCTCAGGGGTATTGGTAGCGATTGTTACAGCCTATTGTGGACCCATTACGTTCTTGGGGTTGGCTGTACCGCATCTCTGTCGAGGGCTTTTCCGCTCTTCCGATCATCGGGTGTTGATGCCTGCTTCCTTATTGGCAGGAGCAGCATTAGCTTTGCTTTGTAATTTAATTGCCCGTATGCCTGGATTTGAAGGAGCTTTACCGGTCAATTCGGTAACTGCATTGGTTGGTGCACCGGTTGTCGTTTCGGTGCTTTTCAAGAAACGACGGAATGATATGAACGAATGATGAAAGAAGAAACCATACGGATACAGAATTTGTCGACCGGATATTTCGGGAAAAAAGGGACCAAAGTAATTGCTCAAAACATATGTGCTACCATTCCTAGTGGTGAGTTGACCTGTTTACTTGGTGCTAATGGGGCTGGTAAATCTACGTTGTTACGTACTTTGTCGGCTTTCCTTCGTCCTTTGAGTGGGGAAATCTGGATACGTGGGAAACGTTTGACTGATTATACCGATAAAGAATTGGCTACGGTCATCGGAGTCGTACTGACGGAGAAATGTCAACTTCGGAATATGACGGTTACCGAATTGATTGGTATGGGTAGAAGTCCATATACGGGTTTTTGGGGAACTTTGTCTCCAAAAGATAAACAAATCGTGTCCGAAGCCATTGCTTTGGTACGCATTGAAGAATTGAAAGAGCGTATGGTTCATACATTAAGTGATGGAGAAAGACAGAAGGTGATGATAGCCAAAGCTTTGGCCCAGGAAACTCCCATTATATTCTTGGATGAACCAACAGCATTCCTGGACTATCCAAGCAAAGTGGAAATACTGCATTTGCTTCATCGGTTGTCCAGAGAAATGAATAAGACCATCTTTCTTTCTACGCATGATTTGGAACTGGCCTTGCAGATTGCAGACCAAATTTGGTTGATGGATAGGGAGAAAGGAGTGCTGGTTGGCACTCCGGAAGATTTGGCTATCGATGGTAGTTTGGAGAATTTCTTTTATCAACGGAAGGGAATTGCTTTTGAAAAAGAAACGGGTCTGTATCGCATCGACAATGAGTATTGGACGACGATACACTTGGATGGTACTTCCGAACGAAATACGATGGTTCAAAAAGCATTCAGACGAAATGGTATTCATGCGACTTCAGAAACTGATTCAGAGGTATCCGTGCTTATCGATGAGGTTCACGAACAGTATATACTTAAGCTTAAAGGTAAGGAATATTCCCGTTATTCGACCATCAAGGAATTGTTACCTGGTGCATTGGAATTATTGAAAGATAGAAATACTTTGAAAAACAAATCATATGATGAAAGATAAATCACGTATAATTGTAGCAGGAATAGGTCCGGGTTCTGCTAATGACATTACACCTGCGGTTATCCAAGCCGTGAAAGAGAGTGATGTGATTATTGGATATAAATATTATTTCCAATTCATTACAGCCTATTTGCGCCCGGACTGTATATGTATAGATACTGGAATGAAACGCGAAAAGGTTCGTGCTATGCAGGCTTTTGAACATGCAGAACAAGGAAAGACCGTTTGCATCATCAGTTCAGGAGATGCGGGTATCTATGGCATGGCTCCGCTTATTTATGAAATGAAACGCGAACGAAACAGTCTGGTTAGAATTGAAGTTCTTCCTGGTATCAGTGCGTTCCAAAAAGCTGCTTCTTTGTTGGGTGCACCGATAGGGCATGATTTTTGTATCATTTCTTTATCCGATCTGATGACTCCTTGGGAGAAAATAGAAAAGCGGATAAAAGCGGCAGCCAAGGCCGATTTTATTACGGCGATATACAATCCAAAAAGTGACGGACGTTATTGGCAGCTTTATCGATTGAAAGAGATTTTCTTGCAGGAGCGGAGTCCGGAAACCCCAGTGGGATATGTGCGACAAGCTGGTCGTGAAGAACAAGAAATACACATGACTATATTGGGAACTTTCGACCCGGAAGAGATAGACATGTTTACGATTGTATTGATTGGAAATTCGCAGACCTATTTTTATGCGGACAAGATGATTACTCCTCGTGGATATTATCGGGAAGAATCGGAAAAGGATGCGAAGGGAATTGGTCAAGAAATCATGATGGATAGTTTCCGGACAATCGCTAAGGAGTTGAAATATCCGGATATTCCATTGGGCAAGAAATGGGCTATTCTTCATGCTATTCATACGACAGCCGATTTTGAAATGGAACAAATCATTCAAGTAGATGAAGGAGCAGTAGAACAACTTCATCAAGCGTTCAAGGAAGGGAAAATAACGACCATTATCACCGATGTAACCATGGCAGCTTCGGGTATCCGTAAAGGGGCTTTGGAACGTTTGGGTATAGAAGTCAAATGTTATTTGTCCGATGAAAGAGCGGTTGCTTTATCCAAGGAAAAGGGAATAACCCGTACACAAGCTGGTATTCGTTTAGCAGTTTCCGATTATCCGAATGCTCTCTATGTATTCGGCAATGCTCCGACAGCACTCATGGAACTTTGTGACCTCATCCGAAAAGGAAAAGCTGTTCCAGCAGGTATTGTTGCTGCACCAGTTGGTTTTGTCCATGTCTGTGAAAGTAAGCATATGGTGAAACCTTTTGTTCATATTCCGAAATTAATAGTCGAAGGCAGAAAAGGAGGAAGCAATTTGGCCGCTACGTTAGTAAACTCCATCTTATGTTTTGATGATGCAGAACAATTAAAACCTGGAAGAGATGTCTGAACAAGTGTTTCATGTAATAGGAATGACGGACAATCAAACCTGTTCTTTTCCGGTAGAAGTCTGTACAATCATTCAACGGGGAAAAGTGTTTTCTGGTGGCAAGAGGCATCATGAAATTGTAGCTTCTATGCTTCCTGAAGATGCTGTTTGGATAGATATAACAGTTCCTTTGGACTTGGTTTTCAGTCAATATGAAGCATACGATGAAATCATTGTATTTGCTTCAGGAGATCCCTTGTTCTTTGGATTTGCCAATACGTTGAAGAAACGTTTACCGGAAGCAATCATCAAGGTGTTTCCTACCTTTAATTCCTTGCAATTGTTGGCTCATCGGTTATTACTACCTTATCAGAATATGCGAATTGTTTCTTTGACAGGTAGACCATGGCAGAAATTCGATGAAGCGCTTATCCGAGGAGAAAAAATGATGGGTATATTGACGGATAGACAGAAAACACCTTCGAGCATTGCTGAACGGATGTTGGAATATGGATATGATAACTATCGTATGACCATTGGGGTACATCTTGGAAATAGACAATTGGAAGAAATTCATACATTGTCCTTGGAAGAAGTTGTCGGTAAGGAGTTCGGATTTCCCAATTGTCTGATATTGGAGCAGACTTATCAACGTGAGCGTTTGTTCGGTATACCGGAAACCTCTTTTCATTTATTGGATGGTAGAGAGAAAATGATAACCAAATGTGCTATCCGTTTACAAACACTCAGTTTCTTGGACTTATATAAAAAGCAGACGTTCTGGGATATCGGTTTTTGTACAGGATCTGTTTCTATCGAAGCCAAATTACAGTTCCCTCATTTGCAGATTCATTCATTTGAATGTCGTCAGGAAGGGGAAATATTGATGAGACAGAATACAAGAAAATTCGGTGTTCCCGGTATAGAACCACATATAGGAGATTTTATGCAAATGGACGTAGCTCATCTGCCTGCACCCGATGCTGTCTTTATAGGCGGCCATGGAGGGAAACTGAAAGAAATGTTGCACAAAATAGATAAACTCCTATTGCCGGGTGGATGTATAGTGCTCAATTCGGTAAGCGAGAATAGTTTGCGTTTATTTAGAGAGGGTGTAGAAGCCATCGGGCGCAAGATTGAAAAACAAATGTGTATCACAGTAGAATCGTATAATCCCATAACAATTATAAAAGCGATATGAAAGTAATAATTACTATCACAGAATCAGCTTTGCCAATAGCAAGAACGATTCAAAGAGAGTGGCTGGATGCCGAAGTGGTCAGAATGTCGGATAAAACATTTCTCACGGAACATTGGAAAGAATTGGAGTGTGTGGTTTTTGTCGGTGCTATGGGTATCTGCGTTCGAACCATTGCTCCATTATTGAATGATAAATACACTGATCCTGCTGTTATTTGTGTAGACAGTACAGGAAAGTACGTGATTCCCGTTGTATCCGGACACATTGGAGGAGCAAATGATTATAGTAAACGTATTGCTGCGATTTTGGGAGGAGAGGCTATCATCACTACACAAAGTGATAACCTTGGTCTATGGGCAATAGATACATTGGCCCAAAAGTATGGATGGCAAACTGAGGTTGACCATACCCGAATGAATTTGTTTGTCTATCAGTTTGTGGAAAAGAAGCCGACAGCTTTATTGCTTGACATTAGGGATGAGGGTACTGATTATCTGGAACGGACTAAACCCAACCATGTGAAAGTATTCTATCATTTGGAGGACATTCCACAGGATGAGTTTGAATTGATTATCTCCGTTACTTATCGAAACTTCCCATTGGATGCATTCCAAAAACCTCATTTATGTTTTTATGCTCCTGTACTTCATTTAGGATTCGGATGTAGGAAACAGTGTAAGCCGGATGGTATTGTTAACTATATCCATCAAGTAATGCTGGATAAGGGTATACATCCATTGTCATTGTTTTCTATCAGTTCCATTGAATTAAAAAAAGATGAGCCTTTGTGGGAATCCTTCATGAACAAAGGTAATAATTATGAGAAACATGTTTACACCATCGATACCTTGTCCGACATAGAAGTACCCAATCCATCGGAGAAGGCTATGGAAGTAACAGGCATTTATGGAGTAGCAGAGGCTTGTGCATTGAAAAGCAGTCAAGAGGGTATGATGCTGATAGAAAAGCATAAAGGTCAATTGACCGAAGGAAACCACTTTACGTTTGCTGTTTGTTTGGATAGGAAGTCATGTAGGGAAGGGCATATCGAGATAGTGGGTGCTGGACCGGGCGATCCGGAACTGGTTTCTGTTCGTGGAAAACACTTCCTTCAACAAGCAGACTTGATACTTTATGCCGGTAGTTTGGTACCTGTGGAATTGACTTATTATGCCAAGAGTGGAGCTGTGGTTTGTAGTTCTGCATCGATGACATTGGAAGAACAATTTGCTTTGATGAAAGAATTCTATGACCGTGGTTTGTTGGTGGTACGTCTTCATACAGGTGATCCTTGTATTTATGGAGCTATACAGGAACAAATGGCTTTCTTCGACCAATACAGAATGAGCTATCATATTACACCGGGTATTTCGTCGTTCCAAGCGGCTGCTGCTGCTCTTCGTTCTCAATTTACCATCCCAGAGAAGGTACAAACCATTATTCTGACCAGAGGAGAAGGACGTACTCCGATGCCGGAAAAAGAACAATTGCATAAGTTGGCACAATCTCAAAGTACCATGTGTATTTATTTGAGTGCCGGTATTGTAGAACAAGTACAAAGTGAATTGTTGCAGGTTTATCCACCGGAAACACCTGTTGCAGCTTGTTATAAACTGACTTGGAAGGAAGAACGGATTTATAGAGGCCAGTTGAAAGATTTGGCTCGGATTGTTCGGGAAAATAATTTGACATTGACTACTTTATTGGTTGTTGGTGAAGCCATTGATAATCGAAAAGGGTTGTCCCGATTGTATTCACATCAGTTCAAGCATTTGTTCAGATCATGATACTGATATTAGGAGGAACGACAGAAGGAAGAATGGCCGTTAAGGTAGCCGATGAAGCTGGTTCGCTTTATTATTATGCTACCCGCGGAAGTTTGCAACAAATTGTTTGCAAGCATGGTATTCATGTAACGGGCGGTATGAACTTGCCATGCATGATTGATTTTTGTCGTTCCCATTCCATTCGCTTACTGGTTGATGCAGCCCATCCGTTTGCGATGGAACTTCATCGGACGGTTGCTGCTGCTTCGGAAGCATTACAGCTTCCGGTGGTTCGAGTAGAGCGGACGTATCCTGAGTACACGACCGATTTAATTTGGTGTGACGATTATGAGGATGCAATGAAGAAGTTGAAAGAGTCGGGTATTACCCGTTTGTTGGCTTTGACCGGAGTACAGACCATTGGTAAGCTTCAAGATTATTGGAAAGAAAATACTTGTTGGTTTCGCATTTTGCGTAGGGAAGAGTCATTGGTTATCGCACGTTCCCAAGGCTTTGATGAACAGAATATCGTTTATTATGAAGAAGAAGGTGAAGAAGAACTGATTAGTCGTCTCCAACCTCAAGCTATTTTGACCAAGGAAAGCGGTGACTCAGGAGGATTCTCACAGAAAGTAGAGGCAGCCAGAAAGTATAACCTTCCCGTATATGTTGTTAAGCGGCCGGAACTACCTAGACATTTTGTTTGTGTTACAGGAGAACATGGTTTACGGAAGCAGATTGAAACACATGCCTCGGGCTTCTTCTCATTACGAAGTGGCTTTACAACCGGTGCATGTGCTACTGCAGCCAGTAAGGCGGCATTATTGGCTTTATTGGGTCATGGAACTTCTAAATCGGTATCCATTCGTTTTCCAAATGGTGAAGAACTTTCTTTACCAATAGCAACGATTGAAATGGACGGGGATTCTGCTACAGCTACAGTAGTGAAAGATGCAGGTGATGATCCGGATGTTACCCATGGTCAATCGATTGTTTCTACTGTTTGTTTCTGTTCCCATCCGGGGATTCATTTCTTACAGGGTGAAGGAGTAGGAGTGGTTACTTTGCCGGGATTAGGATTGGAGGTTGGAGAACCGGCTATCAATCGGGTTCCTAGGCAAATGATGATACAAGAATTGTCGTCACTCTATAAAGGTGGATTGGAAGTGACTATTTCCGTACCGGGAGGCCGTGAATTGGCCCAACGTACTTTTAATCCCAAATTGGGAATTATAGATGGTATTTCCATCATTGGTACTTCTGGAATTGTTCGTCCTTTCTCTTCCGAAGCTTTTGTTGAGGCTATCCGTCGAGAAGTGGAAGTCTGTAAAGCGGTGGGCTGTGACCATTTGGTTATCAATTCAGGAGCTAGAAGTGAACGCTTCTTGAAAGCAGAATTTCCTGAACTCCCCATGCAAGCTTTTGTACATTTCGGAAACTTTATAGGAGAAACTTTACGGATTGCTGATGAAGTGGGAATGAAAGAAGTTACTCTAGGTATTATGGTAGGAAAAGCAGTCAAGTTAGCAGAAGGACATTTGGATACGCATAGTAAGAAAGTTGTCATGAATAAACGTTTTTTGAAGCAAGTGGCTGTGGAGGCAGAATGTTCCAATGAGATACAGTCGGTCATCGATGGATTGACATTGGCAAGAGAACTTTGGAATCAACTTTCTTCGGATGATGCTTTCCTTTTCTTTTCTAAATTGATGGAGAAATGTTATCTGCATTGTCGTCCTCTTTTACCTAAAGGAAAGCTGACTATTCGATTGATGGACGAAGAAGGAAGAATTTTTAATTAGGACTGATATGAGACGAATATATACACGTACAGGGGATAAAGGAATGACTGGCATACATGGAGGCACACGTGTTCCTAAAGACGATATCCGTATCGAAGCCAATGGTTGTTTGGATGAACTGAATACCATTATTGGCATAATAAGATCGATGTTGCCTACCGCGCATGAATGGCAAACTTTATTGTATGACATTCAGAAGAATTTAATGGTAGTGATGAGTCATGTTGCCACACCGTCAGCTATCCGTGAGCAGAATCCCAATGAATTGCCAACTGATATGGTGGATGATTGTGAACAAACGATAGATGTCTTCACTTCCCAAATGGAAGACAATCATCATTTTATTCTTCCTGGAGGAACACCTTTAGCTGCACAATTACATTTTGCGCGTGTGGTAAGTCGTCGTGCCGAACGACGTTTGTGGACATTGAATCGACAAGATGAACTTCCTCCGTTGATATTACAATACATCAATCGATTGTCAGACTTATTCTTTGTTATGGCCCGTTATGATGTGTGGAAACAGCAATGGCCAGAAGAACGTTGGCAAGCTTTTACTTATAAACGAAAATTATGAAAGGAAAGAAATACTTACATCCCATTATGTTTGCCGGGACAGGAAGTGATGTTGGCAAGAGCATTGTTGCAGCAGCTTTTTGCCGTATCTTCAAGCAAGACGGCTATGCTCCAGCTCCGTTCAAGGCACAGAATATGGCGCTCAATTCGTATGCTACTCCTGAAGGCTTGGAAATAGGTCGAGCACAGGCGGTGCAAGCCGAAGCGGCGGGTGTGCCATGCCATACGGATATGAATCCTTTGCTTTTGAAACCGCAGAGCGACCATACTTCGCAAGTGGTACTGAATGGCAAACCTATTGGTAATCGGAATGCGTATGATTATTTCCGCAAGGAGGGACGAGAAGAGTTGCGAAAGGAAGTGTATGCTGCATTCGATCGACTCTCGGCACGTTATAATCCGGTTGTTATGGAAGGTGCAGGTAGTTTGGCTGAAATTAATCTTCGGGAAACCGATTTAGTGAATATGCCCATGGCCATGCACGCTAAAGCGGACGTCATTTTGGTAGGAGATATTGATCGTGGAGGTGTATTTGCCAGTGTGTATGGTTCGTTGATGTTGCTTACACCCGAAGAACGGAAACGGGTAAAGGGAATTTTAATCAACAAATTCCGAGGTGATATTCGTTTGTTTGAACCGGGAATCAAGATGTTGGAAGACCTGTGTGGTATCCCTGTTTTGGGAGTAATACCCTATTATAAAGATATTCACATTGAAGAAGAAGATTCTGTGGCTTTGGCTAGTAAAGCAGTTCAGGCGCAACAAGGAAAGGTGAATGTAGCAGTGGTACTTCTGCGGCATCTTAGTAACTTCACAGACTTCAATGTGTTGGAGAGGGATCCAAGGATACATCTGTTATATACCAACAATGTGGATGAGTTGGCTAAAGCTGATATAATTCTTTTGCCAGGCAGCAAGAGTACCATAGACGATTTATACGAACTGCGACGGAATGGAGTGGCACAGGCTATACTTCGTGCACATCGGAATGGAGCGACGGTTATGGGAATTTGTGGCGGTTATCAGATGATGGGGCAACAAATACTCGATCCTGACCATGTGGAAGGTGAATGGGAGGCTTTGCCGGGATTGGGACTTCTGCCGACGGTCACTCGTATGAGTGGTGAAAAGGTGACTCGACAGGTAAAGTTCCATATCTATGAAGATTCGACGGAAATACTGGACGGTTATGAAATCCACATGGGGATAACGACACCGGTGGAGGGAGAAACGATACAACCATTGAATCAAATGGAGAACGGGGAATGGGACGGTTGTTGGGTAAGTGATACTTGCATGGGTTCCTATATTCATGGCATTTTGGACAATCCTTCGTTTATCGATTTTCTATTAAGACCACATGCCCACAAACTGACCCAACAAACAACTGTTTTTGACTATCAACAATTTAAGGAACAGCAATACGACAAGCTGGCTGACCATGTACGGATGCATGTCAATCTACCGCTTGTCTATCAAATACTGACAGAAGAACATGATTAAAGGACATGGCGATGATGCCTACCAATATGGTCGCCCTATAACGGCGAATTTCAGTTCGAATGTATTCGGACGAGTGGACCTGAGTGGACTGAAAAAACATTTGTGTGCTTGTATGGACGAGATAGGTAGCTATCCCGAACCGGAGCCGTACACGTTGGAAGCTGGACTTGCCAAAAAACATTGCTTGCAATCGGAAGAGGTGTGTGTGACGAATGGAGCCACAGAAGCCATTTATTTGATTGCGCAAACGTTTCGCGGAACAAATACGGCTATCTTTCAGCCTACATTCAGTGAATATGCCGATGCTTGTAGGATGCATGGACATCGGGTAACCGCATTGTTTATGTTGCCTACTGAAAAAGAACATTATCGGTTGCCTTCGGATATCCGCATGCTATGGTTGTGTAATCCCAATAACCCGACAGGGTGGGTGGTCAAGAAGGAAGTGTTGAAAACATTGATAGAACAGAATCCGAACGTTTGTTTTGTCATTGACCAGTCGTATGAATTTTTCACTATGAGTCCGTTGTTTACAGCATCGGAAGCTGTATCTTTTCCTAATGTATTGTTGCTTCACTCCATGACCAAACGGTATGCTATGCCTGGTTTGCGTCTAGGGTATGTAACAGGATGTATCGGTTTGCTTGGTAGACTCCGTACGAACCGGATGCCTTGGTCGGTCAATCAATTGGCTATTCAAGCGGGGAACTATCTGTTGGATCATCCTTGGGAGGCTTCGGTAGAGTTGGAGGAATACTTGAAAGAAACGAATCGTCTACGGGAGAATTTACAAGCTTTAGGAGCATTGGATGTATGGGAAACGGAAACTCATTTCATGTTAGTGGGACTTCGTTTCGGTAAAGCTTCGGCTTTGAAGGCATACTTGGCAGAAGAACATGGAATTTTAATACGTGATGCATCCAACTTCGAAGGATTGGATGAACGGTTTTTCCGTATTGCTGCACAAACGCCGGAAGAAAATGACCGGTTAGTGGAAACGATTGAACAATGGTTAAAAGAATAGAAATATGGTTGGATTGATTGATGCTTTGCCATTGTTGTTGGCATGGATAATGGACCTTTGTTTGGGGGATCCTGCTAGATTGCCACATCCAGTTGTAGCCTTTGGAAAATTGATATCCAAGGGCGAACATGCATTGAACAAAGGAGCGCATCGGTTGCTGAAAGGAGCATTGCTAGCCCTGTCCTTGGTGGTAGGTACTTATGTGATAACGGCTTTGTTACTGGGTTGTTTAGTCGGGATCATCGGATTTCTGGTAGCTGTTTTGCTGATATTCTATTGCTTGGCAGGTACAACCTTGATACGGGAAGTTCGTGAAGTTTTTCGGGCGGTAGACCGGTCGTTGGAAGAGGGGAGAATGCAAGTGGCGCGAATTGTGGGACGTGATACTTCTGAACTTTCGGCCCAAGAAGTACGGACAGCTGCACTAGAAACTTTGGCCGAGAACTTAAGCGACGGGGTAATAGCTCCATTGTTCTGGTATGCTTTATTGGGCGTACCGGGTATGTTGGCATATAAAATGGTGAATACTCTCGACTCCATGATAGGGTATCGGAACGAACGTTACAAGAAATTTGGTTGCTTTGCAGCCCGCATGGATGATGTAGCCAATTATATTCCGGCTAGATTGACGGCATTCTTGATGATTGTGGCGTCCGGTAAACTTTCATTGTTGGGCTTCGTGTGGAAATACGGTAGTCAACATGCCAGTCCTAATTCGGGCTATCCCGAAGCGGCATTGGCGGGTATACTGAATTGTCGCTTCGGCGGTCCGCATCATTATTTTGGTAGGGAAGTGTGGAAGCCTTTCATTGGTCATGACGATCGTCTGTTGACTACCGATGATATGAAAGTAGCCGTTCGTATTAATCGCATAGCGGAAATAATAATGATTATATTGGTAATATTGTGCTTATAATTAATGAAGAAAACATGAAACGGATCATACTTATCACAGGAGGAGCTCGTTCTGGTAAAAGCTCGTATGCAGAAAAACTGGCATTAAGTTTTTCGCCTAATCCTGTTTATCTGGCTACTGCTCACGTTTGGGACGATGAATTTCGCCAACGCGTTATTCGTCATCAAGAAGCTCGTGGACCGGAGTGGACCAATATCGAGGAAGAAAAAGAACTGAGTAAGCACAATCTTATCGGTCGGGTCATACTGATAGATTGTGTAACCTTATGGTGTACGAACTATTTCTTTGAATCACAAGGTAATGTGCAACAAGCTCTCGATGCTGTCAAGCAAGAATTTAAACGGTTCATCGACCAAGATGCGACCTTTATCTTTGTGACCAATGAGATTGGTATGGGAGGAACCTCCGAAAATGAATTACAACGAAAGTTCACAGACATGCAAGGGTGGATGAATCAACATATAGCCGCTCGTGCCGATGAAGTAACACTGATGGTTTGTGGAATACCCATGAAAGTAAAATAAAGACATGAAAACATTTAAAATCGAACGTCCAAACGCAGCTATGCAAACGCCTTTGCGTTTCAAAATAGACAATCTAACCAAACCGAAAGGTTCATTAGGTACTCTCGAAGAATTGGCCTTGCAAGTTGGCTTGATTCAACAGACACTGTCCCCTTCTTTAAAGTGCCCGCAAAACATCATCTTTTGTGCCGATCATGGTATTGAAGCTGAGGGTGTCAGTGTATCTCCCCGGGAAGTAACCTGGCAACAAACCATTCATTTCACACAAGGAAATGGAGGGGTAAACTTCCTTTGCAGACAACATGGATTCCAACTGAAAGTGGTGGATGCTGGTGTGGATTACGACTTACCAACCGACCGGGGCATTATTGACAAGAAAATACGGAAAGGTACCCGAAACTTTCTCTACGAAGCAGCCATGACCGAAGATGAAATGAATCGCTGTGTGGAATATGGAGCGGAGATTGTCCACCAATGTCACAATGAAGGAAGCAATGTCTTAAGTTTTGGCGAAATGGGTATTGGTAACACATCTGCCTCTTCGCTATGGATGACTTGTTTTACCGGCATTCCATTATTGCAATGCGTAGGAGCTGGAAGCGGTCTGAACAACGATGGTATCCGACACAAATACGGCGTTTTGAAAAGAGCTTTGGACAATTATGCAGGCGACGGTTCTACTATCGATATTATCCGTTACTTTGGTGGTTATGAAATGGTTATGGCAATAGGTGCCATGCTTCAAGCAGCCGAATTGGGAATAATTATATTAGTAGACGGTTTCATCATGACCAATTGCATATTGGCAGCCAGCAAGCTTTATCCGGAAGTATTGGATTATGCAGTCTTCGGGCATTGTGGAGATGAATCGGGACATCGTTTGGTTCTGAATGCACTACAAGCAAAACCTATCTTGAGTTTAGGTTTACGATTGGGTGAAGGTACTGGTGCCATTTGTGCTTATCCTATCCTTGATTCTGCTGTACGAATGATCAACGAAATGGATAGCTTTGTGGGAGCTTCCGTTACTAAATACTTTTAAGTCATGAATCTGTTAGCTGCTTTCATATTCTTTACACGACTTCCATTTTGGAAGCTGAAAGAGGTACCTTCGGAATGTTTCAAGCATGTAGTACCCTATTGGCCGTTGGTCGGTTGGCTGACGGGTGGTATCATGGCGGGTACCTTGTGGTTGACTACTCAGGTAATGCCCGTAACATGGGCTTGGATATTGGCAATCGTTTTCCGATTGCTGGTTACGGGTTGTCTACACGAAGACGGTTTGGCTGATTTCTTCGATGGATTCGGAGGTGGTACTACTCGTGAACGGACGCTCACGATCATGAAGGATTCTCACATCGGCACGTATGGAGTTATCGGACTGATTATCTATTTCCTCATGATGACCCAACTGACGTGCTTATCTGTTCCAATGCTTTGTACATTGGTATTTTGTGGCGATTGTTGGGGCAAATTTTGTGCCTCACAGCTTATCAATTTTTTACCCTATGCACGTAAAGAAGAAGAGAGCAAGGCCAAAGTAGTATACAATCGGATGGATGGATACGAAAGAGTTTTTAATCTGGTAGGCGGTTTGTTACCGGCAATTATATTATTACCTGTTACTTTATGGTTGGGATTCATCGGTTCGTTATTGGTTCTTGCTTTCCTTATCCGATGGATGAAACGTCGTCTGCAGGGTTATACGGGTGATTGTTGCGGAGCCACATTTTTGCTATGTGAATTGACTTTTTATTTATGCACTATAATCCTTGTCTGAAATGGAAATCATCCTCATCCGCCATACCTCAGTCAATGTACCCAAAGGTACTTGTTACGGTCAAACTGACGTTCCTTTGAATCCGACTTTCGAGCAAGAAGCTGCCGTTACGTTAGAGAAGCTGAATGCATATGCTCCTTTTGACCAAGTATATACCAGTCCACTCAGCCGATGTAACCGACTCGCTACTTATTGTGGTTATCCTGATGCCATACGTGACCCACGCATCATGGAACTTAACTTCGGCGATTGGGAAATGCAGCGCTTCGATGAAATCATAGATCCACGTTTGCAAGAATGGTTTGATGATTACTTGAATGTACCTGTTACCAATGGTGAATCCTTTTGTATGCAATACAAACGGGTGGCTGATTTCTTAGATGAGCTAAAGGCAAAACCTTATCAAAAGGTTGCAATTTTTACTCATGGCGGTGTCTTGGCTTGTGCACAGATTTATGCAGGATTGATAGAATTTGAAAATGCATTTACTTCATTGGTCCCATATGGAGGTATCGTAAAGATCTAGTGTATTCAACTTACATTTCTATTAACGAAAATGCCTCCTCCGATGTGCGTACCGATTTAGATGAAATCATGGACCACCAGGTCAAAGAGAATAAATTGTATTATAAGGACAGTCTATTTCGTGACTATCCCATACACTCCTGCAACCACCCTTCAATTCCCAATGTATCAGCAAAAATCGGGTGGCAGGACTCCTGCCACCAGCATCATTCTCCTGCCACCGAGGCGTAATGCCCATTATCCGGCACATATACCGGATTCCGTGCAGTGGAGATATTCTTCAATTTTCCTTCTTCTACCAGTTTGCGGAGGATACGGCAGGCGGTAGGCTTTACCTGTAAGCATAAGAACTGAAACTCACGACGGGTGAGGATCGGGTTTTGCGCAAAGTGTTCGGTCAGTTTTTCATCGATTTCCTTTTCCGTCATCGGCATGGAATGGGGCTTGTTACGAGAACGACGGATTTTTTGTTGCTTCAGGTTCTTTTTCAAATCGATGTCGGCACGGAAGGAGACGGACTTGAACTCGATGTTTTCCGAACGTACGCCGTTCATGGTACGCACTTCTTCCTTGCAATGAAGATTAATCTGGAAATAGCCGATGCCTTCCAGGTAGACCTTGCGACCTTCCCCCAAATGTTCACTCATCTTGTCGGCCAAAGCGATGAGTACGGATTTCACATCCGCTACGGTCAACGAAGACTCTTTCTGAATTTCCTTGGCCAGTTGGTCGGTGGTAATACGGCCGCTAGGAACGACACGGGCATGGTATCTCTTTTTGTTGGTACCTTGAGAATTGGGATTGCGGTAAAATTCATATTTGATAGCCATAACTTGATTGATTGTGATGATGTACAAAGATAATCGTATTCGAGGAAAGATGCAAATGTATACGATATATTATTTAAGTGATACGAATGTATGACTATTGAGATACATTTATATCACTAAAGTTATACAATCGTATTATTCTAGTGATATAATATATAGATGTGAAACTATGTATCCTGTCGATATAGGGGATAAAGCTAGGATATAGGTATCTTTCAACTAGTTTAGATTTTTCATAAAAATCTTGACATCAGGTGTTTATGTGTATTATATTTGCGGTACAAATAACAAATAATCGCTAAAAATATGTTCGAAAAAATGATGAAAATCTTAAAGAAATGGTTTGGAAAAGAGAGCGTTTCAGTAGTAGAAAATGTACTGGTTGAGACGCAAGTGAAAAACGAGACGAAAACGAGAAAGTCTACTCTACTGGATGACTTGGAAACGTATCTGTTTGCCCGTTATGATTTCCGCTTCAATGTGTTGACAGAGCAGACGGAGTATGCCTTGAAGGGAAAGGGAGATTTTCAGATGGTGGACCAACGTGTGCTGAACACACTTTGTATTGATGCACGTGTTCATGGTATCAATTGTTGGGATAAGGATGTGAGCCGTTTGTTGCTTTCGCAGAAAATTGCGGATTTTCACCCGTTCCTTAATTATATGGCACATCTGCCGGAATGGGATGGTCAGGATCGTGTGACGGAGTTGGCTAAAAGGGTTTCAGACAAGCCTCTTTGGGTCAATGGATTTCATCGTTGGATGCTGGCAATGACCGCCCAATGGATGAATCTTCCAGGGCAATGCGCAAATGCTATGGCACCCTTGCTTGTGAGTACAGAACAAGGACGTTGCAAATCCACCTTTTGTTCCATTCTTTTACCGGATTCGTTGCAGAAGTTTTACATCGACAAGTTCGACTTGACGAGCGAAAGCGGATGCGAACAGAAGCTTTCACTCTTTGGTATTATTAATATGGATGAGTTCGACCGATATTCTATTCGAAGCATGGCGACACTGAAAAATCTGATGCAACTGAAAAAACTTACTTTCCGTAAATCGCACCGAAGTTATTATAGCCAGTTGCCGAGAATTGCTTCTTTTATCGGTACGAGTAATCAGAAGGAATTGCTTACCGATACCACGGGAAGCCGACGTTTTCTCTGTGTGGAAGTAAACGAAAAGATTGATTGTACCCGTCCGGATTATGAGCAGCTTTATGCCCAGTTGAAGACGGAATTGTTGGCTGGTGAACGATATTGGTTTACTTCGGAAGAAGAACTGGCGATTCAGAAGAACAACCGTATGTTTTACAGACATTCTCCCGAAGAAGATGTCTTTTTCCAATGTTTTCGTGTACCCGAAGTGGGGGAAGAAGGAATCTTGCTTACTCCAACTGAGATTTTTTGTAAGTTGCAGAAGAAGTTTCCGGCTGCTTTCCGAGGGGGTAATGCCAGCCGTATGGGGAAGGTTCTGACGGCATTGGGCGTGGAGCGAATCCGTACCAAATATGGCAGTTCTTATCGAGTGATCCCCGTGGTGGCAGGAGAATAAGGTGGGTGGCAGGAGTCCTGCCACCCCTTGTGCGTTGAAGCCCAAAGAGTTGGGTGCTGGTGACACGAATGTATGCAATTTGGGGGTTATCGGGCAAAAAGATGAAATTTTTTGAATAAAAAGTCTTGAATATATTTGTTTTACAATCTTTTTTAGTAATTTAGCCCCGAAATGTTGCAAAGTAATTTGATAATATAAATTTAATATCGACGTATTATGAACGAATTGATCGCAAAAATCAAGGAAATGAGCGATGCATTGTTGGTAGATGCTGCTGCTCAAGCAGAAAAGGGCAACAAAGCTGCTGGTACTCGTGCACGTAAGGCATCTTTGGAACTTGAAAAGGTTTTGAAGGAATTTAGAAAAGTTTCTTTGGAAGAATCTAAGAAGTAATCTTTCAGGAAATTTTGGGAATGAATGGGAAGCCGTCCTTTTTAAGGATGGCTTTTTCTTTTTCTTAACCTCTTTTATTTTAAAGGATAACAGAATTTTCCTATCTTTGACAAATTCATGTTTTTGTATGGGATGTCTACGATGAAAAATAGGCTTCAATTTCTTGGTTGGATGTGTATCTTATGGACCGCTGTTTCTTTCTTCTCTTGTGGAGGAGGAAGCATGGATGCTGCCTATACGCAAGCGGAATCTTTGAATCATCAGGCGTATGATGTCCGATACAAAGATTGGCGTTTGTCTGAAAAGTTGGCTCAACAAGCACTGGAAATCGGGGAGTCTTATTCTTCGATCAAGGCGGAGGCTTTGAACAATCTGGCATTTTGTGCTTTCATCCAAATGGATTTTGAAAAGGCGGACAGCTTGTTGAGTGAGGTCTATGAAGAGACTACCAATGAACTGGAATGTCTGGTGGCAGATGTGGGCATGATGAAGATTTGTCAACGTACTGCCATGAACAAGGAATTTTATGATTATCGGAACAGTGCCCTACGGCGCATGAAGCGTATCGGTGAAGACGAGAAGGCCATGGCGGATGAGGCTATTCTTCGTCGGTTCAATTATGCTTGCTCGGAATTCTCCATTACTTCTTCTGTATATTATTATTACTTGCAACAAGAACCGCAATCCTTGGAAGCCATTGACGAAATCGATGTGGAAAAGGAATTGGAGGGGGATACGGCGCAACTTCTTTATTATTACTACATGAAGGGTTCCGGTGGCATGTATCAAGCCGAAACGCCGGAAGACATCATTGTGGGTGAGTTTGACTATCTGATGGATTGCTTGATGAGAAGTCATGAAGAAGGGTATGTTTATTTTGAAGCCAATGCTTCGCAGGCCATGGCGGAATTGTTGAAGGAGCGGAAGAATTATGAGTTGCTTTTGAATCAACGTCCGGGAATGATGCGTGCGGTTAACCGGAAGGATTTGCCTTGGGAGGAGCTGGTCATTGCTTTTGCCGAGAGTGCGCTGAAGCTTTTCAAGCAATACGGAGATTGGTATCAGATATCGGGAACTTACCGTACCTTGGCTTCTTGCTATAACGAGTTGGGCAACCATGAACAGGCGTTGCAACACCTTACGGAGGCACTTTCCTATGTCAACCTTCATCATGAACAGTTTTATCATTGTCACGATACATTGGACCGCTTGAAGCCTTATATACCTGAAGCAAATCAATCCATTGAATTGAAATGGATCAATGCGGAGGGAATCATGACGGTGCCGGAATGGATTGCCCGTTTCCGGGAACAGCTCAGTGTGACTTATTCGGCTTTGGGAATGAAGCCTCAGTCGGACTATAACCGAAATATCTATTTGGATATCTTGGACTATACCCGTCAGGACAAGGAACTGGAAAGCCGCTATCTCGCGTTGGAAGAAGAAGGAAATTTGTTGAATTTTCTTCTGGCGATGGTTATCGGTGGATTGGTTGTTTTGGTCGTATTGATGATATTCTTGAACCGCCGCTGGAGGGTTCGGAATGCCAATTATGTGAATCGCTTGAAAGATACATTGGACATTAGTCGGCAAATCACGGCTTCGGTTCCTTCGGATGCCGAAGAGGTGGAAGATGTAATTGAGGCTATCCGGACATCGGTCAAGGAAAAGTTGATGAATTTGGTGGGGGCATCCGATATGGACATCTATCCGGCGGGTGAAGAAATGCAGGATTCGTCGGGCATGTTGTTCCCGCTGAAGGATTCGGAAGGTCGGGTCATGGCGTATTGGCAAGTGAAGGCGGCTTCGGATATGAAAAAGGACGATAAAGCTTTGTTGGAAGTAATTGTTCCTTATCTTTCGTGGACCTTGGAGAATGGTTTGGCGATGATTCAGCTGGGGGATGAGCGCCGCCGGTTGGAGAAGGAGCAATATGTACACGAACAGCATTTGGTGGAAAACAAGCGTCAGAACTTGGTCAAGAAAGCTTGTTTGTTCCTAGTGACAGGAATTACACCTTATATAGATAGGGTAGTGAACGAAGTCCACAAGCTCACTTCTTTCAATTATTTGGCTCAGAAAGAAATCAAGGAAAGCAAGTATCAGTACATCAGTGAACTGATAACCCGTATCAATGAGTACAACGATATCCTGGCTTTGTGGATCAAGATGCGACAAGGATCGTTGAGCTTGAACATTGAAAACTTTGCCTTGAACCCGTTGTTCGAAGTCTTGCAAAAGGGACGACGGAATTTTGAACTGAAGAAGCAGACGTTGGTGGTGAATCCGACGGAGGTGTGGGTGAAGGCTGATAAGGCGTTGACTTTGTTCATGATCAATACGCTCATGGAAAATGCCCGGAAGTACACACAGGAAGGAGGCGAAATCCAAGTCTCGGCTTGTGAGGAAGCGGATTATGTGGAAATATCCGTACAGGATAACGGACCGGGACTTTCGGAAGAGGATGTGGCTTGTATCCTGAATGAAAAGGTGTACGATTCGGGTAAGATTGGTATGCAGACTACATCGGATGCGGAGGCTTTGCAGAAGAGCAAGGGAAGCGGTTTCGGATTGATGAATTGCAAGGGAATTATCGAAAAGTACCGGAAGACGAATGAACTTTTCCGGGTATGTAGTTTTCAGGTGGAAAGCCGTTTAGGAGAAGGTAGTCGTTTCTACTTCCGATTGCCGAAAGGAGCTCGTCGTATGCTGGGAGTAGGCTTGTGGATGATGTTGGTGCTGTTGACTGGTTGTAGTAGAGGTGAGATGTCTGCTGAAAGAAGTGAAGTCGATTCGGTCCGGATAGATTCGGTGATGAACGATCCGTTGTTGAATGAAGCGAATCGGTTGGCCAATCGGGTGTATCAGTCCAATTTGGAGGGCCGTTATTCGGAAGCATTGGCGTATGCGGACAGTACCTTGAGTTGTCTGAATGAGCATTTCTTGAAACATGCTTCGTTTGTGGCTCCTTTGTTGCAATTGGTAGGTGAGGGTGCATCGGCCGAGTTGGAATGGTATGCTTCTCATTTCGATACGGATTACTATACGTTGCTCGACGTACGTAATGAAGCGGCAGTAGCCTATTTGGCATTGGGAGAATTGGATGCTTATCGATATAACAATCAGGCATATACCTCTTTATATAAGCAGATTAGTGTTGACTCTTCTTTGGAAGCGTATTGCGAACGGATGGAGTTGTCGTCCATCAATAAGATGGTGGCTATCATCTTGTGTTTCGTGCTTGTATTGGCTTTGTTGGTGGGGTATTATCTGCTATATTTGCGCCATCGGTTGAACTATCGTTTCGGATTGGAACAGGTGCTGGAAATCAATCGTCGTGCATTGGCGGTTACTAGGCTTCAATCCAATGAAGCGGAAGAGTTCGTCGCGAAAATGGTTCCAGTATTGGCAAAAGAGATGAATGAGCTGGTGTCGTTGGATGTATTGGGCATGGCGGTGGTGATGGAAGATTCGCCGACTTTGCATATGGCTTTTTCGGCATCGGATGATAACGAGGAAGAAATGCGGGAAGAAATGTTGGCTTGTTTCGGAACCAAGCATGTTTCGTGGAATGCTGATAAGAAGATTTGGTGCTTGCCGCTTTGTGTAGAAATAGCGGGTGAAACTCGTTGTTTGGGAGTTATGGGCTTGCGGTGTGCCTTCCGTTCGGATAAGGAGGATGACCGTTTGATGTTGGAATTGGTGGCTGGTTATCTGGGCATCTTGGTGTACAATGCGGTGGAATTGGTAGCGCAGAAGTATCGGGATATTGAGTTGGCGCAGGATGAAGCCCGTCGGGTGTTACGGGAGGAGAATCAGTTGCATGTACAGAATATGGTGCTTGACAATTGCTTGTCTACAATCAAGCACGAGACCATTTATTATCCTAACCGAATCAAGCAGATTATCGACCGCTTGGGTGAAAACGTGGATGCGACGGAAGAACGCCGGCAGGTGGAAACCATGGAGGAACTGGTAGCTTATTATAAGGATATTTTTACGATACTCAGCTCTTGTGCTGCTCGTCAGTTGGATGAAGTGACGTTCCGTCGGGGGGTAGTGAAGGTGCAGGACTTGTTGGATGCTGCCGACCGCTATTTCAAGCGAGCTACCCGGAAGATTCCGTTCCAGTTGGAATGGGAAACTCGGGCAGAATCTCTCCAAGTGGTTGGGGATGTTATCCAACTGAAGTTCTTGTTGGAAAATTTGGTCAATGAGGCGGTAGCTTATACCCATGGCGGGCGTTTGGAATTGCATGTTTATCAAGAAGGTGCTTTCGTCCGTTTCGATTTCATCGACCGACGCAGGGAGTTCACTCAAGAAGAGTTGAACCAATTGTTCTATCCGCATTTGTCTCGAATGCAGCATCAGCACGAAGGGGTGTTGACGGGTACGGAATATTTGGTTTGCAAGCAGATTATTCGGGACCATGACGAATTTGCCGGTCGTCGGGGCTGCCGTATGAATGCCTGCCAAGCACCAGGAGGTGGCTTTATGGTATGGTTTACGTTGCCGGCTAGATAATTGAAATAAAAAGTTAGAATTATGGATACAGAAAAGTTCAAGGTCATCATTGTAGAAGACGTAAAGTTGGAGTTGAAAGGTACGGAAGAAATCTTTCGTCATGAGATACCCAATGCTGAGGTCGTCGGAACTGCCATGACGGAAGCAGAGTTCTGGCCGTTGTTGGAGAAGCAGGTACCCGATTTGGTCTTGTTGGATTTAGGATTGGGTGGTTCAACTACCATCGGAGTGGAAATCTGTGCTACGTTGCGTCGGGATTATCCGGAGGTCAAAGTGTTGATCTTTACAGGAGAAGTATTGAATGAAAAGTTGTGGGTAGATGCTTTGAATGCCGGTGCAGACGGTATTATCTTGAAAACCGGTGAGTTGTTGACGGCTGTAGATGCTCAAGCGGTTATGGAAGGTAAGAAGTTGGTGTTCAACTATCCGATATTGGAGAAGATTGTAGCCCGTTTCAAGGAATCTGTTGCTTTGGAAATGCGTCGTCAGGAGGCGATCATTGCTTACGATATCGATGAATACGATGAACGGTTGTTGCGTCATTTGGCATTGGGGTATACTAAGGATATGATTACCAACCTCAAGGGAATGCCTTTTGGAATAAAATCCTTGGAAAAGCGTCAGAATGAACTGATAGCCCGTCTGTTCAAGCCGGAAGAACGTAGTGGAGTGAATGCTTGTCGGTTGGTGACTCGTGCATTCGAGTTGCGTATCATCGATGTGGACAATTTGGAAGAAGATGAAGAATGATCTAGGTAGTTCCCGCATGGGGCTTCTCTTTTTCTTGTTGACGCTGGTTGTGGCGCTGCTTTCATGGATAGGAAGTATCTATGGAGTGGGAGAAGTGCAGAGTTTGTTGAGTGCCGAAGGTATCCGTTGGGTATTGGGGCATGTTGTGTCGAACTATGTACAATGTCCTGCTTTGGGATTGATGCTGATTCTGTTTATGGGTGGAGGAATTGTGGTTCAGTCGGGATTGTATGACATTCTGAAGCGTTATTGCCGAAAGGAAAAACAGCTTTCCCGGAAGGAAAGAAGGGCATTGGTTTCAGCATCGGTGGCACTGTTAGTGTATACGATTGGTATAGCGTTGTCTGTCTGCTTGCCCGGTAATTTTTTGTTGAGCGTAACCGGTTCTTGGTTGCATTCTCCATTAGCTGAAGGTTTTGTTTATATCCTTTCGGTTGGAGTCGGATTGACGGGGATGGTATACGGATATGTGTCTGATACCTTCCGGAGCATTATGGATGTGGTCCAAAGCATGGCGTCGCTGATTGCCAGTCGGGCGTTTAGTCTGGTGACTTTGTTTTTTGTCGTTCAATTCTTTTCATCGTTGATGTATACGCATTTGGTGGAATGGGCGGGCGTAAGTAATGACATCGTGCATATGGTTTATTTCGTTTGTTGTTTCCTTACAGTCTTTAAATTTCCTCTTTTCACGCACGCGCGTTAAATAATAAGGTAAGAAAGGTTTGGAGGGAAAATACTCTTGGAGAATTATGCTTTCCGGCATCTTTTGAGAATCAGCAACTTAGGGGAAAAGTCGCATTTTCCTTGAAAAAAAGAGGCAGGAATGTTTGGA
>SUXY01000028.1 GCA_015060705.1 Bacteroides sp.
AAGGAACAGGCATTGACACAGAAGTACAGCGTGGCCACGATGCGGATGGAGCAACGCTTGAAGGAGTATAGCGACAAGGCTGCCGCCCTGCAAAAGAGCGACGGGAAAATCGTGATGGATTGCGACGAGATAGCCGCCGACTACGAGGACAAGCTCCGCAGCCTGTACGACCAGGTGTATCGCTCGAACGATGTGGATACCATTCACGCCCTCTACGACCAGGCCGACGAGTTGATGAAGAACTACCGTACCCGTGCCGCCAAGATTTGGCTCAAGAGCCTGAACGTCCGTTTGGAACAGACCAAGAAGCTGGTGCCCGAAGCGGTTGAGGTGTATGGCGAGTTGGTGAAGGAAGGCTTGCTGCCCGAATGTGCCCTCCGTCGTCCGCAGCTCAATGTGGTGACGGCTTGCGAGGACATCCTCGACGAAGCATACGCCGACTTCCCGCAACCGGATGTATTGCCTTATCACATGGAAGCGATGAACATCCTGAAAGTCGAAGAACGGGTGCTTTATCCGGAAAGCGGTTTCGTGGGTGGCTTCGGCGGTAGCGGCAACTTGTTCGACGACTTTAAGAACGGCAGTCAGATATTGGTGTTCAACAGTCAGGAGCAGGCTTACTACAAACTGGAAGGCGGCAACCGCACCAAGTTGGCAGGCGAAGGTCCGCACAACTTCTTCGATGCCAAGAAGAAGGTGAACTACACTTACGGCGAGATTCCTCTCCGCAAGGGCGACCGCAAGGCGACGTTCAGCACCGGCCGCACGCTGACGCTCCACGATGGTACGATGGTTTATCCCGTGGCCTTCCGCCGCTACGATGACCGTCTGGAGTTCATCGTTCACGATGTGGTGAATGACAAGGAAGACTTTTTTATGTGTGTGTATAAATTATAAAAGTTGATTGTTTCTCTGTCCATTTGTCATTCAGAGCGAAGCGAAGACGAGTTGTTGAGGACTCTGTCCGAAAAATCTCGGAAACATAAAGCGGGTGTTTTAGTGGATGCTACCGAGATTCTTCGTCGCTACGCTCCTCTGAATGACAATAATGGGGAAACTAAAAGAAACAAATGCATCCTCGAACCCTCATAACAACCATTCTTCTGGCTATTCCCATAGGTCTATTGGGTCAGACCTACGCCGGAAAGCTCGGCTCCGACTGGAGCCGGGCCTCCGAGCGTGTGGAAGAACGTCGGGATGGGTGGGGCGAAGTCTTCCGTTCACTTGATGTAGATGCTACGGAGTGCGAAGCCATTATCTTCCCCGAACAGCTCCGCTTCTCACGCTTGCAGGACGGGATGGAGCAAGCCGCTTTGCAAGGACTGTACGTCACCGGCGGCAAGGGGCGTGCCAACTTCTCCATCGGCCTTTTCCAGATGAAGCCCTCGTTTGTGGAGCAGGTGGAAGCCGCCTGGATGAAGAGTTCGCTTCGGCACGAATACCGTTTGTACTTCGACTTGAAGGATCATCGGGAGCAACGTCGCCGCCGTCTGGAGAGGATGCAGGACGAACAATGGCAGTGCGTCTATCTCGCCCTTTTCGTGAAGTTGATGGACGAGCGTCTGCCGGAGTTGGCAGTGATGGAAGGTGAAGAACGCATCCGCCTCCTCGCCACCGCCTACAATATGAGCTTCACCGCCCCCCTCGAAGAGTTGCAGGCAGCAAAGCATCGCCAGACCTTCCACCTCGATTTGTTTCCTTCTAAAAGTACGGAGTATTATGAATATGCGGGGATTGCGGTGGAGTGGTATCGGAATGGGAAATGACGTTATAAAGAATAGTTCTTTGACATATTGGTTTACACGCTTCAAGATTGGTCGCTTTGCAAGAAATGCGTGTCTTTGTGGCAGGATTTCAAGCAGCGTATGGAATGGGAATGAAGTGGTTACAAATAGTAACCGGTTGGAATCAACCTCGAAGCGTGTAAACCAAAGTCAAAGCGGTTTGCACGCTTTTTTTGATTTATAAACCATTAAATACATAAAGAATATGAAGAAGTTTATCGTGACAATGTTCGCCGTGTTGCTGGGAGCTTTGGCGGCGATGGGGCAAAGGTCTTATTATGGAGAATGGGTCGTAAAATCGAGCGGACAGTTGATTCGCAAGGTTTATGATAACGGAAGTGTGATGCGATTAGACGAAATCGATGAAAAGGGAGTGCATCCTTGCATAATTTTCAAGGATTCGGTGGTGGTGCTGATGCCTGAGCAAAAAGCATACGGAGTATTCACGGGCGAATCAATGAAAGGCAAGAAAAGAACGATACTTGGAGTAGAGAGTGAAATCATCCGAATAGACAAACAATATACATTCATCAAGAAAGAAGTCATTACCGGAGTAGAATGTACGCATTATAATTTCAAACAAACGGATGCGTCCAAGTACAATGCTGGTGGTATGACTGGAACAAGCGAAGGGGCTCAAATCTATGACGTTTGGATTGCTCCCGATATACGTCACCCGATGCAGCAGGAGAATCCTAACGCGGTCAATCCTCGGTTAGAAAAGATGGGTAAGATTGTTTTCGGTCCGCAACCTGCCGATTTGTTCGTAGTGCCGAAAGGCTGGAAGCGTATGAATATGGACGCTATGATGGACGGCATCAATCAGCAGATGAAAGGAATGTTCGAGAAACAGAAGCAAGCCGTTGATGATTTGCAGAAAGTGGAAAAGGGCGAAAAGTCGTCCAACCAAGAACTGAACGAATTGATGGAAGGCTTCAAGGCTATGGAGCAGTTGTTTAAGGCAAAGAAGAAGTAAACACATTCTGTCATTCAGAGCGAAGCGAAGAATCTCGGTAACATAAAGAGAGTGCTTTCGTGGATGTTTCCGAGATTTTTCGCTTCGCTCAACAACACGTCTTCCTCCCTTCGGTCGTCTGAATGACAAAAGGAGAGAATGACAAAAAAGAGAGAGACGAGTAATAACCTTTTAATATATAGATGAATTATGAAGAAAGTATTTTTATCAATGGTATGTATGGCAAGCCTCGTGTTGATGACGGCTTGCGGTGGTGGTAACAATAACGCCAAGAAGGAAGCATCGGATATTTTGGAAGATGCAAAGGAAATGGTACAGAAAAGCGAAGTGGTTTCATCGGATTGGCCGGAAAATGAGTACACAAAACTCATCCCGAAGCCCGAAAACATTACGATTACAGGAAATCAGGAAGTGGACAATATGTACTACATCGGTCATCGCATCGTAATCAAGAACTTCTCGAAGGAAGACTGCAAGGCTTACATTGAAAAACTGAAAGCGGCAGGCTTCACCAAGCCTATTGCAGGAATGAAGGATGTGATTACCAATGACAAGGAAACAATGTTTTCCTTCGATGCTCTCAATGCGGACGGTGTTCACGCCAGCGTGGGCATTATGGGAAGCAACGGTATGATTGAAATCACCAAGAAGAAGAATCAAGAATAATCCCACCCCCTTTCCCGCACCGGGAAAGCAGTCAACCAACAATGAATCACCCAAAAACAGAAGCGTATGAAAGAAATCGTAAAAATCAAGTCAATCAGCCTCCATAAACTGAACAATGCCGAGGCTCGGCGGAGGGTGAAGGCTGCTTCGGAGGGGGAATGATGCTGGTAGCGGATGAATCGTTCTTTGGCTTTGCCCAAGAACACCATTGCCTCAGCATAGCTCAAGCAAGCTTGGCTCTGCATCCGGCTCAGGCGTTCTTTGACTTATTGTTACACACGGGAGAGAAACAAGAATCCAGGTTGAAATGTTATGTTTCTGGGAATAAATGTGTATCTTTGCGGCAGAAACGAGTAAAAGGAAAAGATTATGGCAATCCATCAGAAAAACGAAGACTTGCGACCGACTGAACAATGCTTGGCCAATGAGTCGGCAGTGTCTTATCAACGTCGGGAATCCGATTCAGGGGTGACACGAATGACCACCCGTAAGGAACTTGAGGCTGAATGTTTCAGCCTTGAAGAGTCCAAGAATCGTCTTGTTGAGAAAATCCATCGTCATTTTCACCGCCAGCTATGAAAGTCTATATCGAACAGCAGGTGCATTGGCGGATTGAGGATTTTTACGAAAACGCCTTGCTCCGTCACGAAGCATTGGATGAAGTAACCGTAATGAAGAAGGTTCACAGACTTTACGATGCGTTGGAAAGCCTCGGTACTTATGCCCGGATTTATCCCTTGGCACGTTTCAAGGAAGAATGGATAAAAAACGACTATCGGGAATACATTTGTGAAGATTTCCATTTTGCCTATCAAATCTATACATTGGAAGATGGAACCGAGATTGTGAGGATTCACGATGCAGTGCATAGTCTTTTGTATGTATAAGCAAACCCTTTGATTTTCATCTCTCCCGTCCCGCTTTGGAAACAACCTCCAAGGCGGGACGGTTTGCGTTTCTCCCCCTCGTGTGTAACGGTGGTCATTGAGTAAATAATGTATAACCTTTTTAAAGACAAACGATTATGAAGAAAGTATTTTTTGCACTGATGTGTGTGGCAATGATGGCACTGGTGAGCAGTTGTGCCAAGTCGAAGACAGAAATTGTGCTCGAAGAGTTTGAAAACCTGATAGAGGAAGTGGAAAAGAAGAAAGGCGACCTGACGGTAGAGGAATGGGCCGAGATGCAGAATGACTTCAACAAGCGTTTCGAGGAACTCGGCATCGAGAGCATCGACAAAGACGAGTTCTCTACGATGGAGAAGCTGAAACTCGTTGCCCTCACCGTCCGCTGGACTGCCGCTATCGCCGAATCGACCCCGACCTTGATGGAATCGAGCATCGAGAAGGCAAAGGAAGAAGCGGAAGAAAAGAAGTGATGCGTCACAAGACTCCTTTAAAGTAACAAAAAGCGTGCCGACCGAAAAATCAAGCGGTTGGCACGCTTTTTTTTCTTGTTTTCTTCAAAAAATGCCCATTTCATCGTAAAAAAGCATCCATTCCATTGAAAAAAAGTGCCTCCGCAAAACATTGACGATTCATGCAAATATTGACGATTCCTGCATAAAAACATTGACGATTCATGTATTTATTGACGAAAGCGGTAATCGTCAATAAATGAATCGTCAATCGCTTGCACAGTATTTGGAGGTAGCTAACTTTGCTCTTGGAAAACGGAAATCTAACCTTAAAAATATAGACGTATGAGTGACATCTTAACAGGAATTGTAAAGGGACTGTCGGGCTTTATGCCGCAGGACGACCCGGATGTGAAAATCTTCAATGCACAGACCGAGGCGAAGGAACTGACAGCGAAGATGGAGAAGGTATATGCCCGACTGGGCAAGCAGGTATATGAGGCGGACGGCGGTGAGGCTTATCCAGAAATCAAGGCGGAACTGGATGCTTTGGCGGCAAGCCGCAAGGAAGCACAGGAACGATTGCAGGCTGCCAAGGAAGAGAAGGCCGCCAAGGAACGGGCCGAAGCCGAAGAACGTGCCCGCCGCGAAGCCGAGGAACAGGCGAATGCTTGTCCGAACTGTGGGGCACATTGTCCCGAAGGAAGCAAGTTCTGTCAGGAGTGCGGCACGAAGTTGGAACGTCCCGAAGCACCCGCCAAGCGTTTCTGCCCGAATTGCGGCAATGAGATTCCGAGCGGACATCGCTTCTGTCAGGAATGTGGAACAAAGATTGAATAATGTATAACTTTAAAATCATAGAACTATGGCATTTTGTGGAAATTGTGGAAATCAAGTGGCAGACGGCGTAAAGTTCTGCCCATCGTGTGGAAATGCAATGCAGGTAGCCCCTGCCAGTGAACAACCTCAGGTAGCTCCTCAACCGGAACCGGCTCCTCAGCCCGAACCGACAGCGGAAGAAAAGTTGGCCGATGCTACGGCAAAGGTGGATGCTTTCGCCCAAAAGCTCGGCAATACTGCCGACAATACCGCCGACTTCGAGAAGAGCGATATCGAGTCGAACAAGGTGATGGCGGTCTTGGCTTACTTCGGCTTCTTGGTCTTGATACCCATTCTGGCTGCGAAGAACTCACCGTATGCCCGCTATCACTCCAACCAAGGTTTGGTACTCTTCTTGGCGATGCTCGGATATAGTATTGCCGATGGAATCGTGACTTCCATCCTCCGGGCTGTATTATATAAAGGTATGGGCTTGTGGAGCATCTACTCGACTTGTAGCAGCATCATCAACCTGCTTTATGTGGGCTTCACCATCTTGGCGGTGATTGGTATCATCAATGCGTTGAACGGCCGTGCGAAAGAATTGCCGCTCATCGGTAAATACCGTGTATTAAAATGAAGAGAATAATATACTTGACCACGATTTTCCTTTTCCTTTCCCTGTTGGCTTCGTGTATCGACAGTGGAAAGGTAAAGGAGAAAATCCAGGTGGCGAAGGAGAAGATAGCCGAGAAGAAAGCCAAGGCCGGCACACCTTCCAGAACTTCGGCACAGGAGAAAGCTCTTGATAAGGAGAATCCGTGGTATGCTCGTGACTTCCGTATGGAACTGACAGTTGAATTGGCGGGTGGTGTCACGAATGCTATCATTCAGAAGTCGGGTGATGTGCTCTATAACAAATTCTGGAACAAGAGCGGTGGCGGTGAGAAAGTGTTCATTATCGGCGATGAGGATGTCAAGGCATATCTGATTAACTCGAGCACGAAGATGGCACAGCTTCAGAAAACGTATACCAAGAGTTATGCTGAAGTGTTCCGTGACAATTTCGCTCAGACGTTGGGAATCATCTACCTGCCGAGTGCTACCAACAAGAAGAAGGCGGACAATTCTTTCGTACAGACCGATACGGAAGAATCGGTGGAAGTGGTTGATGAAAAATGGAACGGATTTGATTGCGAGAAAATCACCAAGGTGTCTGTCACAAAGAGCGATGCAAGTGCCGGTCTCAAGGCTCTCGGTGCTATTCTTGGCAAGAAGGACGAGTTGAGCGGTTTTGTCAAGGAGTCGGGACTTGCAGAAACGAAGACCACCGACGTCTATTGGCTTCACAAGGAGACGGGAGCCGTGCTTCATCGGGAGTATAAAATGGACAGCCAGAACCAAGGTTTGAGCCAGTTTGTCACCCAGTTGGGAGCGATGCCTACGGTCAGTGTCTTTACCCTTGATCCCGACCCGTCGCTTATTCCGGTTTCGTTGGAGGGATATAAATTGGTGGAGTAACTTGAATTAAAACAGAATGAAGATGAAATGTCTATACCTATTTCTTTTGATGGCTGCACTTCCATTTTGTAGCGGACAAGTGAGCGATGAAAGAGTGTCACAGGACGCATATCCGGTGGAAAGTGCATTCTTGAAAGAGGCTTGGGACTTGTTCGATGAAGGAGAAAAGTGCATGGAGCAAGGTTTTTCCCTACAAGCCAACTATTACTATGGTCAAGCAGTGGTAGCTGTAGCTTCTTTCCGCTATGCAGTCAATGAAATCCTGATGATGCATAAGAAGGAAGCGGAAGCAAAGGCTGAACAAGCTAAAAAGGAAGCCCAGAAGAAGCGTGAAGAAGAAGAACAGGAAGAATGGGATGAATGGGAATTTGAAGATGAAGGCGGATTGTTGACGACTCTCAATAACTTGAATAAGAAATTGGAACCGTTAGCAGAAAAGGCAGATTCTTTGAATCGTATCCATGAAGCGAAAGAAGAAGCGAAGTTTATCAGCGAAAGTTGGGACTTGATAGCGACACAATCGTTGGTTTCTCCTTATCCTTCTTTCTTCCAGGCATTTCTGTTGGACTATCAGGGAAAGCAGGAGGAATCAGTAGAGCATTATACAAGTGCTTTCATTAATCCGAACTATCCCGATAAGCCTTGGGATTTCCGTTTCTTGGCCGAACTTTCCGCCAAGGATTTGAAAGCATTGTCGTTACGGCTTCGTGAGGTGGAAGATACCTTCCGCCAACCGTTCCAAGTTGACGTATCTTTCTATCCGAGAGATTACCGGAACTTTGATGCGGCTTATCTTGCTTCGCAAGCGGTAGAGGTCTTGCAGAAGGATACGACGAAAATGGGTGATGCTTTCGGACATTACGAGGCTGCCGTTCGTGCCAATCCGTTCGATCCGACTTACTTTGTGGGTTGTGCCTATTTGGCGGGCAGAATGGGAAACGGAAAGTTGGCGGCTTATTATGTAAATGAAGGGTTGTTGATAGCACCCGAACATGAAGGATTGAATAAACTGCTTCAAGCAATCAATAAAGGAAGGGGGAGCGAATGAAACGGAGTATTTTATTCTTGATTCTGTTGAGTGCGATTAGCATTCAAGTATCGGCACAGTTCAGACAAAAGGAAGGAGATCCGATAGACTATACTCGTATCCGATTGCCTCGCGAACCGGGAAGTCATCCGCTTACCTATACCATTTATTCGGAAGACTTTATGGTACAGATACCGATGGCGTTCAAAGGTGAATTGATTCGTACGCGTGAAATAGGTCCCAGTTTGTTGGAAAAGGCCGTTCAGATGGCTTTGGACAGAACAGGCACTACCCGGGAACAAATAGCCAAATGGAACGAGCAGGTGAAGATGGCGAAGGAAATCAACTATTCGATGGATGATTTCATTAAGGATTTGGGTACAATGACCGGTTATGGAGATGCTGCGGATCTTATTCGGTTGTTGGGAGGCTATACACAACCATTGGATGTGTTCAATGACAAAACCAAATTGGACGCACTGATGAAAGAATTATTGAAGCAAAGTAGTGAATCTGCAGGTTTCATTCTTGATTATATGGAGAAGTTGGAAGTCTTCCTGAAAGCCCGCGAACGCGACAAGCAGAAATGGGACAACCGTATAGCCAACTATGCTGCCGAAGGTTTAGCCAAATTCTATAAGGAGGCCAATCACTGCCTCCGTCAGATTGCAAAGGGCGAAGACATCCGTTGGATGTTGCTGGTGGAAGGAAGCGTGAATGCACCGGTCAGATTTGAAGGTGTGAAGTGCGTACAGCAATGGACGCTCAAAATGCAACTCGACAAGATGTATCCATTGGATGACGAGGAAGCCGAAAATAATTTCTTCAATACTTTCCAAGGGAAATACTACGGAATGCTGGAAGCGGAGGCTGTTTATGATTTTTCAAATTATGATAGTCAATATTTGGTGGAAGATGAGAATTCATTGGCTAAAGCAAGTTTAGGAAATAATTTACGTATGATGGCCAATGTTTATCATCTTGTGTGTAAGAAAAATGGTGTTCCGTTCAACTTTACTCAAAAGAAAACTCAGGCTGTCTGCCAATACAAGATACCGGTATTGGTTACATTGGATCCGGGCAAGGAACCTCGTGACTATATTTATGGAAGTACCAAGTATTTCTTGGGCGAAGAGGAACTAATGGGTGAGAAGCCACAACCGGACATTGATGTCAAGTTGCAGATGTTCCGTAAATTTGAAGTCGATACTAATGTGAAAGGTTTTCCTAATTCACGCTTGCAAGCTAATGGACATGAGTATGTTTCGGGTGATATGATTTATGTGGGATTTTATCAAAACCTTGATTTAACAAGTAGTCCTGAAAATGTTTTCGAATTGGTTGGAACTTTGACATGGAAGTCTGCGGCTTTCCAAAACCAAAATGATAGTGCAAGAGTGGATGAATCACAATTTGCAACCATGCCAAACGGTACTTTGCAAATCAATTTGAGAGAGTCGATTGCCGATGAATCGACTAGTTGGTAAACAAATTATTAATCAAAAAAACTATAAGAATATGAAAACTACAATGAAACTCATGATGATGGCAGTACTGATGGTATTTGTCATGACCAGTGTACATGCACAAGATCCTTTTTATTTATATAAGGAAGGATGTAAAGTGACCTTTGTGGACAAGAATTCCAAGGGAAAGATTACCAGTTATTCTACATTGACGGTTACTAAAGTGCAAGGTGATGTAAATAATGCCACCGTTACTTATGAAACGATGGTCATGGACAACAAAAAGAATCCGGTACTGACCAAACCGATGCCGCAGACGTATACCATTCAGAATGGAGACGTGGTTTTTGACGCCAAGTCATTGGTCAATCAGATTAGCGAAGGGATGGATGTAACCGTAACAGGTACACCCTTTAAATTACCGGCTGATACAAAGACAGGCGATACCTTCGGTGATTATTCCATTTCAATCAAAATCGCCGCTATCAAGACCAACTCAGACATTACTGAACAGAAAATTGTAGCTGAGGAAACCGTGGAGATTTCCGGCCATTCTATCCCATGTGTTGTGTTGGAAAATATGCAAGTCTCTAAGGTTATCGGCATTAAGCAGACTGCAAAGGTTAAGTCATGGTATGGCCGTGGTGTAGGTGTTGTGAAGGTGGAGACCTACAACAAGAAAGGCAAGCTGATGACTGTACGTGAAATTGAAAGTATTGAAGGACTATAAATAGAAGAAAACTATGGCATACTGTACAAAATGTGGAACACAAGTGGCGGATGGCGTGAAGTTCTGTACTTCGTGCGGAAGTCCGATGGGAGCGGCACAGCCACAGGCAGCACCACAACAACCCCAACCTCAGGCGGCTCAACCACAACCGCAACCGCAGCAACAAGCTCAACAGGCTTATGTCCAGCAGCCTTACACTCAGCCGCAACCGCAATATGCACCGGTCTATACCGAAGAACCCATCTCGACAGGGGCATACATCGGCATCTTCTTCCTGTTGATGCTTCCGGTGATAAACCTCATCCTGCTCATTGTCTGGGCGTGTGGCGGATGTAACAAGAAGAACAAGACGAACCTTTCGCGAGCCTTGTTAGTGTGGATGCTGATAGGTGCCCTTATCGGTGGTATCATCGCCTTGGCCGGCGGCTTGCTCTTCGGCGATTCCATCAATGAGCTGATGGAGCTTGGAAAGGAAATGGGTAACACTTAATGTCATTCAGAGGAGCGTAGCGACGAAAAATCTCGGTAACATACACCGTTGATGCTTCCGAGATTCTTCACTACACTTCGTTTCGTTCTGAATGACAAATAGAAATAAACGAAAGAACTATGACAGCAAAAGATTTATTTATGAAGACCTTGGCTTTCTGTTGGGCCAAGTTGGGATTAGGATTGTTGAATATTCTGATATGTACGGTTCTCTTCGCCATTATGATGGGAATCTCCCTGCTCTTTGCCAGCGAGGGAGTGGCAGGCATTATGCTGTTCGTGTGGCTTGGCTTGGCGGGAGCCGTGAACTTCGCCATCAACCATTACTTCGGTTACCTGGTGAAAGCCGGACACGTGGCGGTCATCGCACAGACGTTCAAGGATGGACGGGTACCGGCCAACTGTGTGTCGGTGGGCAAGAAGATGGTACTCGACCGTTTCGGCACAGCGAATGCTTACTTTGCCATCGACAAGTTGGTGTCGGGAGCCGTGAAGCAGTTGCAACGCACGTTGGGACGAATGGCCAACAGCTTGTTCGGGGCAGTTCCCGGAGCCGATACCGTGAAGTCGGCGGCAAATTTCTTCCTCGACATTTCGTTGGGCTATGTGGATGAATGTTGTTTGAGCTACACTTTCTATAAGAACGACCAGAATGCCTACAAGAGTGCGTGCGACGGTGTGGTCATCTATGCCCAGAATTGGAAACACCTGTTGAAGAATGCGGCAATGACGGCACTGACCGTTATCATCTCCTTGCTGGTTGTGACACTTGTGGCGTTTATCATCTTCGGCGGTACGTTCCGTTTGTTGGGATGGAGCGGATTCGTGGCATTCATTCTCTCGCTGATGTTGGCGTGGACGGTGAAGTTCGCCTTTATAGACAGTTGGATTATGGTAAAGATGATGCACGGCTATATGCAGGTGGCACCATCTACGGTGATAACTTTCGACCTTTATACCAAGTTGAGCGGGTTTTCGAGTAGCTTCCGCAAGATGTTCAATGAGAGTGGTGTGACTGCGTCATCGATGCAACCGCAGCCTGTCCAGCCGCAACCCGTCCATACCGCTGAAACTCCGGGTACAGCACCGATGGCCGACAAGCCTCGCTTCTGCTCGGAATGCGGCACACCGTTAAAGGCAGGAATGGCATTCTGCGGTAATTGCGGAAAGAAAGTAGGATAACTGATTGATGACAAAATCCACTTGATACCCGAATGCGTATTTATACCGTTCGGGTATTTTAATCTTATACAAGAATTCATAAGTGTCCACTAAAAAATCGAAATAGTTCTTTGAAATGATTGATATTTAATTTGTTACGAAGTTTTTTGATGCACAACGATTTGAAATTACTTTTGCGTTCATAATCAGACCGTTATGAATAAAGACAAATACGTTTTCGCTCAATTAGTTGAGTCTCTTGATTGTTTTAAATTTCGTCGCATCGTTGCTAAGTATCAAGGAGACAAGTATATAAAGTTCTTCTCCTGTTGGAACCAACTACTTGTAATGATGTTCGGGCAACTCGCAAAATGTGAAAGTTTACGCGACTTAATCGTTATTAAATCGGGTGCAAAATTACATCTTTTTGCTCAATTTACAAAGAAATGTGCAATAACAGTTTCATTTGAAACCATCTATTTACGTATACTTTCCTGATTTACCTTCGAAATCTTCAAATAAATACTATCTTTGCACATTGAATTATTAAGGAAGTAACAAGCATGATATATCCTCAGAATTTTGAGCAGAAAATAGGATTCGATTCTATCCGACAACTATTGAAAGAGAAATGCCTCAGTACATTGGGAGAAGAACGGGTCTACGACATGACATTTTCGGAATCTTACGATGAAATCAACCGACGACTGGAAGAAATAACCGAATTTATCCGCATCATTCAAGAAGAAGACGAGTTTCCTGACCAATACTTCTTTGATGTACGCCCTTCCTTGAAGCGTATCCGCGTAGAAGGCATGTACATGGAAGAACAGGAACTGTTCGATTTACGACGCTCGTTGGAAACCATTCGAGACATCGTGCGCTTCCTTCAACGTACATCCAACGAAGAAAACGAAGAGGAAGGTGGTATTTCCCCCTACCCTTATCTTCGTGCTTTGGCGGGTGACATCTTGGTATTCCCGCAACTCATTAGCCGCATCAACAATATTCTCGACAAGTTCGGAAAAATCCGTGACAATGCTTCATCAGAGCTGTTGCGCATCCGTCGGGAATTGGCTCAAACGACAGGAAGCATTTCAAGAAGCCTTCATGCCATTCTCCGCAGTGCTCAAGCGGAAGGATATGTAGATAAGGATGTAACACCTACCATGCGTGACGGACGTTTGGTAATCCCGGTAGCTCCTGGACTAAAACGAAAAATCAAAGGGATTGTACACGATGAATCGGCTACCGGTAAGACTGTATTTATCGAACCTGCTGAAGTTGTAGAAGCCAATAATCGCATCCGTGAGTTGGAAGGCGAAGAACGACGGGAAATTATCCGCATCCTCACCGAATTCTCGGCTACTGTACGTCCACAAGTACCGGCTATTCTACAATCGTATGAATTTCTGGCAGAAATTGACTTTATCCGTGCAAAAGCCCATTTCGCCATTCAAATAAAGGCTATCAAGCCGAACTTCGAGAACAAGCAAATACTGGATTGGACCACAGCTATCCACCCTTTGCTCCAGCTCTCGTTAGCAAAACATAATAAAAAGGTAGTACCACTAGACATAGAACTGAACAAGAAACAACGTATCCTGATTATCTCTGGACCTAACGCCGGTGGTAAATCGGTATGTCTGAAGACAGTGGGATTGTTGCAGTACATGCTCCAATGTGGTATGCTCATCCCGTTGCACGAACGCAGCCATGCCGGTATTTTCGGAAGCATCTTCATTGACATCGGTGACGAGCAGAGCATCGAAGACGATCTCAGTACGTATTCATCACATTTGACCAACATGAAAATCATGATGAAGAGCTGTAATGAACGAAGCCTCATCCTGATTGATGAATTCGGTGGCGGTACAGAACCACAAATTGGTGGTGCTATCGCTGAGGCTGTACTAAAACGCTTTAATGAAAAACGAACTTTCGGTGTGATTACCACTCACTATCAAAACCTGAAGCATTTTGCCGAAGACCATGAAGGGGTAGTCAATGGAGCCATGCTCTACGACCGTCATTTGATGCAAGCCCTCTTCCAACTCCAAATCGGTAACCCAGGTAGCTCGTTCGCCGTAGAAATTGCCCGCAAGATAGGTTTACCGGAAGAAGTGATTGCCGACGCATCGGAAATCGTGGGTAGCGAGTATATCAATGCCGACAAATACTTGCAGGACATCGTTCGCGACAAGCGTTATTGGGAAACCAAACGCCAAAACATCCGCAAGCGTGAGAAGCAAATGGAAGACATCATTGCCAAGTACGAAGCGGAAATCCAGGAACTGGAAAAGAACCGGAAATCCATCTTGAGAAAGGCAAAAGAAGATGCCGAACACTTGTTGCAGGAATCGAATGCCCGCATCGAAAATACCATCCGTACCATCAAGGAAGCACAAGCGGAAAAAGAGCGGACAAAGTTGGCACGTCAAGAACTGACCGAGTTCAAGGAACAGATAGACGATATCGACAAACAGAACGAGGAAGACAAAATTGCCCGAAAGATGCAGAAGCTGCGTGAAAAGCAAGAACGGAAGAAAGACAAGAAAAACAAGCCACAGCCTGCAAGCAATACGACCCCTGTCGTAGAACCAAAAGCTAAGCCTATCGAAAAAGGAAGCATTGTCAAAATCAAAGGGCAAACCGGTGTGGGCGAAGTACTCGACATCAGTGGAAAGACCGCTATTGTATCCTTTGGTATGATCAAGACCAATGTCAAAATCGACCGATTGGAAGTGACCGATGCACCTGTACAGAAAACGAATGTAGCCACCAGTTTCGTAAGCAGCAAAACGCAAGACCATGTTTATGAAAAGAAATTGGAATTTAAACAAGACATCGACGTGCGCGGTATGCGTGGTGACGAAGCCATCCAAGCCGTAACCTATTTCATCGACGATGCCATCTTGTTAGGAATTAGTCGAGTACGTATCCTTCACGGAACAGGAAACGGTATTCTCCGCACCTTGATACGGGATTACCTATCCGGTGTACCGGGAGTGGCTCATTTCCAAGACGAACATGTGCAATTCGGTGGGGCCGGCATTACTGTCGTAGATTTGGATTAATTCTCGAAATTATTTTATATCTTTGTCACCATCAAATCTTATTATACCTATGAAATCATTAAAAGAACTATACCGCATCGGTATCGGCCCTTCCAGCAGTCACACTATGGGGCCCCGCAATGCAGCCGAACAATTTTTGGCAAAGCACCCTGACGCTAAGTCATTCGAAGTTACATTATACGGAAGTTTGGCAGCAACAGGAAAGGGCCACATGACCGATACAGCAATTATCGACACCTTGGAACCTCATGCTCCATTGGATTTGAAATGGGAACCGGAAATCTTCTTGCCTTTCCACCCGAACGGCATGCTTTTCAAATCGAAAGATGAAAATGGAAAGGTTACCGATGAATGGACAGTGTTCAGTGTAGGCGGTGGTGCCTTGGCAGAAGAAGGCATCGACAATAGCGCTTCACCTGATATTTACGAAATGACCAAAATGAGCCAAATCTTAGGTTGGTGCGAACGTACCGGACGAAGCTATTGGGAATATGTACAGCAATGCGAAGAATCGGACATTTGGGATTACCTGCACGAAGTATGGAAAACCATGAGTGAAGCAGTAGAACGTGGTTTGGAACAAGAAGGTGCATTACCTGGTCCTTTGAACCTCCGTCGTAAAGCTGCCACCTATTATATTAAGGCAAACGGATACAAGGACAACTTAAAATCACGCGGCCTGGTGTTCTCGTACGCATTGGCAGTCAGCGAAGAGAATGCATCCGGTGGTAAGATTGTAACTGCCCCGACTTGTGGTTCTTGTGGTGTTGTTCCTGCCGTACTCTATCACTTGAAGAAGAGCCGTGACTTTAGCGAAATGCGTATGCTTCGTGCCTTGGCTACAGCTGGTTTGGTAGGCAACATTGTGAAACACAACGCTACTATCTCCGGAGCAGAAGGCGGTTGCCAAGCCGAAGTAGGTGTAGCTTGCTCCATGGCAGCAGCAGCAGCCAGCCAGTTATTTGGCGGTAGCCCGGCACAAATTGAATATGCTTGTGAAATGGGATTGGAACACCACTTAGGAATGACTTGCGACCCAGTTTGTGGTTTGGTTCAGATTCCATGTATTGAGCGTAATGCCTATGCAGCAGCCCGTGCCCTCGATTCCAACATCTATTCAGCTTTCACAGACGGTACTCACCGCGTATCGTTCGACAAGGTAGTCGAAGTGATGAAGCAGACCGGTCACGACCTTCCATCCCTTTACAAGGAAACCAGTACCGGTGGTTTGGCCAAGGACTATAAACAAATGGAATAATACGAACAAGAAAAAGGAGGCGATTGCCTCCTTTTTTATTCTTCTTCACTACTTTCCAGAAATGTCATTTCTCCCATGTCTTCATCTTTCGAGATAGACAATTTACCATCCTGCGATACCACCAATACAAAAGGTATATAAAGATCGGTCATCGGATAGCTCACACTAGCCGCCAAAGTAATTTCTTTCTTCTCTGCGCTACGAACATCATCGTAAACCAAGCCTTCCAACACTGAGCGATTCAAATACTTGACGGGGAGATAAGGAGCAAAATCACTCTTTGTAAATTTCTTCTCGAACAGAATTGTTCCATTTTCACGGACAATCTTCACTTGGATACTATTGTCCATAAAAAGCCCCATACTACTCTTCACATGCGGTAAATTGCCATCCGGTGCACGTTCTACGGATAATTTGAATTTCTTCCCCTTGCAGTTTATTTCCTGATTGATACGAGAGACCTGCATCCGTTGCAATTCCGAATCCTCGTCTACCCTTTCAATCTGAAACATTTTTTTCGCCTCTTCCTGTGCGTCTTTCTTATTACCGCTACAGCCTGTCATCAAACCTAGAACTAAGGCTGCTATGATGTATATCTGCTTCATTCCATCTATCTTTTAACGCGACAAAGTAACAAAAACCGATGCTAATATGCAAATAAACCTTTCTAAAAAGGCGAAAACCGGGCAATATCACATTGGCCGGCTTCCAGAGAAAACTAAAAACTAAACTAAATTATACTTCTTTGACTAATGAATATAGAAAAGGTTTAAAGAAAAATGAAAAAAATTAGCAAGAGATACATTTTTTACTTACTTTTGCCGCTCGACTAATAAAATGAAAGAATATGAGCACAAAACAGAAAAGATTTATCTTGCCGGAAGATGAAATTCCTAAATTCTGGTATAACATACAGGCGGACATGAAGAACAAACCGATGCCGCCACTCAACCCTGCAACCAAGGAACCTTTAAAGCCTGAAGACCTCTACCCTCTCTTTGCCAAGGAATTGTGTCATCAGGAACTCGATATGGAAAATGCATGGATTGAAATTCCTGAAACCGTACGCGAATATTATAAGTATTGGCGTTCTACTCCATTGGTACGTGCCTATGGATTGGAAAAGGCATTGGGTACTCCGGCTCACATTTATTTCAAGAATGAAAGTGTCAGCCCTATCGGTTCGCACAAGCTGAATTCCGCTATCGCACAAGCTTACTATTGTAAGGAAGAAGGCGTTACCAACATTACTACAGAAACCGGTGCCGGTCAGTGGGGTGCTGCCCTTTCGTATGCAGCCAAGGTATTCGGTCTGGAAGCAGCGGTTTATCAGGTGAAGATCAGCTACAACCAGAAACCATATCGCCGTAGCATCATGCAGACTTTCGGAGCACAAGTTACTCCGTCTCCTTCCATGTCTACCCGTGCCGGTAAGGACATCCTGACCAAGCAACCGAATCATCAAGGTTCACTCGGTACCGCCATTTCAGAAGCCATCGAACTGGCACGTACCACTCCGAACTGCAAATATACTCTTGGTTCTGTGTTAAGCCACGTAACATTGCACCAAACCGTTATCGGTCTGGAAGCTGAAAAGCAAATGGAAATGGCAGGCGAATATCCGGACATCGTTATCGGCTGCTTCGGTGGCGGTTCCAACTTCGGCGGTATTTGCTTCCCATTCATGCGTCATACCATCAAGGAAGGCAAAAAGACCCGTTTCATCGCTGCTGAACCGGCATCATGTCCGAAGCTCACCCGCGGTAAGTTCCATTACGACTATGCTGACGAAGCTGGCTATACTCCGTTGCTTCCAATGTATACCTTGGGACACAAGTTCGCTCCAGCCAACATCCATGCCGGTGGTTTGCGTTTCCATGGTGCAGGTGTCATCGTATCCCAACTCTTGAAGGACGGATTGATGGAAGCTATGGACATCAACCAGCTCGAAACCTTCGAATGTGGTTGTCTTTTCGCTCAAAGCGAAGGTATCATTCCAGCTCCGGAATCATGTCATGCCATTGCTGCTGCCGTTCGTGAAGCGAAGAAGTGCATCGAAACTGGCGAAGAAAAAGTAATTTTGTTCAATCTTTCCGGTCACGGCTTGATTGATATGGCTTCATACGACCAATATTTTGCCGGCAACTTGATGAATTATGAGTTGCAAGACGAAGATATTGCCAAGAATTTGGAGCAGTTGGAGAATATTTAATGACTTTTTGAATATTTTTCTACAAAACATTTGGTAGATCCAAATATTTACTCTACCTTTGCATCCGCAAACGAGAGGGAAACCCTCGGATGCAAAGAGGATGGTCCGTTCGTATATCGGTTAGTACTCAAGATTTTCATTCTTGCAAGGGGGGTTCGATTCCCCCACGGACTACAAAAAGAGCTTATCAATGTTGATAAGCTCTTTCTTTTTTTATACCTTTGTCAGACAAAACATTAAACTCTATCATCTATGAAAAGAACATTCGGCACTCTTTGCCTTTTCCTTATGGCTTGCCTCGGATTACAAGCCGCTCAAGTAGATACCTTATTGGTACGAAGCGAAAGTATGAACAAAGACATCAAAGTAGTGGCTATTCGTCCCGACAAAGCCATGAAGGGCGAAAAATGTCCGGTCATCTACCTCCTTCATGGACATAGCGGAAATGCCAGAACATGGATCGACGTAAGACCCGACCTTCCAGAAATAGCCGACCGCGACGGTATCATCTTCGTTTGTCCAGACGGTAACTATGACAGTTGGTACTGGGATAGTCCCGCAATAAAGGAAAGCCGTTACGAAACATTCATCTCCAAAGAACTGATTCATTATGTAGATACCCATCTGTCCGCTATCCCCGACCGAAACAAGCGTGCCATTACCGGTTTGAGCATGGGTGGTCATGGTGCCATGTGGAATGCCATCCGCCATCAGGATGTGTTCGGTGCAGTGGGAAGCATGAGCGGTGGTTTGGACATTCGTCCTTTCCCAGGCAGTTGGGGCATGAAGAAATACCTTGGCGAACGGGATGAACATTTCGATGTATGGAATAACCATACGGTCATCAACCAGTTGGATCACTTGAAAGACGGTGCTTTGGCTATCATCATCGATTGCGGTGTAGACGATTTCTTCTTCGGAGTAAACAAGGCTGTACACGAACGCCTCTTGTTGCAGAAAGTAGGACACGACTTCATTGCCCGTCCAGGTGGACATACCCGAACTTATTGGAACAACTCCATCGGTTATCAAATCAAGTTCTTCAAGAAGTTCTTTGAGAAAGAATAAGTTTATAAAAGGGTGTGATTGCACACCCTTTCTATATTTCAATTCACTGAAGCGAACCAATCAAACTATGTATTCGTTTCCGTAATCTTCACATACACGATTGTACTTCTACGACCGACGAATGTGATGCCTGTAGATGTATCCTGTCTAAATTCCTTCAGTTCCAAGGTAGCCTTGGTACGCGAAAGTCCTGTCAGTTCCATATAGTCCGCCACACGCATTGCACCATTCTTTTCCAAGTATTGCAAGGCCAGCTTCAAGCGTTCTTCTTTGGAGTATGGCGAATGATGTAAACGGGATTCACCGGCACGTTCCAACTTGCAATGCTTGTTGGCTTCCCGAACGAATACCTTGTCTGCCCGATAGTTGATGCCCTTCAGACGGAGGCTTCTAGCATTTCGCTTGGTTTCATCATTGTCGAAAGTATCCATTTCCTTATCTTTCTCCAATCCCAACGAAGCTTTGAATGTGCCCAATCCGTCAATAGTCACCGAATAACCGTCACCTATAAGTTCCGCCATAGCATCTACCACATGATCCACGACATTCTTCACCAATCCTCTGTTCATCAGATTGTTGTGCCGTTCGATATATTCCGTCAATTCCTTGAAACCGATGTTTCGCTGAGTCTGAATACGATAATAAACTTTTTCCTCACCCTTTCCACTGAGGTCCACCATTTCTTGTTTGATGTATTTGGTCATAATTGTAAAATGTATTAGATAAAAACTTGTTAGTTACTGCATGTAAAGATACAAAGAAAAGCATCCATTCCAAAATCATCAGTGTAGTTTTGTTGATTTACGGTGCAGTATCATAAAACCACGGTACAAGCTAATGGAATTGAACAGTGGTTTTAAGAATAGATATAGAAGAAAACAAGTTTATAATGAAGAATATTGAAAATTAGTCCACCCGTGTTGGTATTATGCCATAATAACCTTCACTCTATCAATTGCGGCATTCCAATCGATTCAAAGTCGGTTGGAGTATCGTAAGTCCATTTTCATAAAAACATAGGAAGCATTTCATTGTTATTTGAGAAAAATATCTATCTTTGCAAAAGACAATGATTAAATACAAATGCGTATGACACAGATTCTTGTTACATTAGAAGATAATTCCTTAGCTCCAAAGATTATGAAGGCTATCGAAATGCTGAAAGGAGTGGTAAACATCTCCATTTATGAAAAGAAAGAGGAGACAACATCAACATACTCAAACACTCATTCCCCACGCATCCAACGTTTAAGAGGCATAGCCAAAGGAATAACCCAACAACAAATAGAAGAAGACGAACGTTTAGCTTATCTATTGAACAAATGAAACTGATTTTTCTTGACACCAATGTCATCGTAGATTTCATTCTCGAAAGAGATGGAGCGGAAAATGCTGCAAACATCCTTCAATTAGGCGAAGATAGAAAAATCGAATTAGCCGTATCTTTCTTAACAATGGCCAACATTGCATACATTGCCCGTAAAGGACATACACAAGAACAGCTTTATAGCATTATGTCCGACTTGTCCGCCATGTTTAAAACATTACCAATGGATGAGGGCCAATTACAACAAGCCTTGGAACAACCAGCTACGGATTTTGAAGACATGTTGCAATACCAATGTGCCAAGGCTAATTTTTGTGACATCATCATTACTCGGAACAAAAAACATTTTGCCTTTTCCAAACTTCCCGTCCTAACTCCTTCCGAGTTTTTGAAAGATTTGCAAAAAATCTCATAAAACCCGTACCCGATTCCCAACCTCGGTTGTATTAAAGATAAAGAAACAATCAAAATCTACTTGAAACATGAAGAAAACAAGAAACAACCGAGGATGGGGAATCATACTACTGATGCTTGCCATTGCCTTGCAAGTGCAGGCACAAAACCTTATCTCACTGAAATTAGAAAACAAACCGCTTCCTGCTGCCTTGAAGCTTATCGAGCGGGAAGGTGGAAAGAACATCATCTTCTCCGTGACCGAAACGGAGAAACATTCCGTGTCTGCCGACATCCAACAGAAGACACAAGCCGAAGCCATTGGCATCGTACTTCAAGGAACACCTTTTATTTATAAGGAACGGGCAGACTACTTTGCCATCCAGAAGAAGGATACAAAAGCCAAGACCATCGAAATCTGGGGCATGGTGATGAACGAAAAGAACGAGCCGATGCCGTATTGCAACGTGCTTCTGCTTACCTCCGATTCTACTTTTGTAAACGGATGTGTAACTAAGGCAGATGGTTCTTTCCTGATGATGGGTGAAGAAGACAGACCTTATCTCATCAAAGCTTCGTACATCGGCTATGTCACTACTACACAGGCCCTCGAAGCACGCAATTTGATTCAGCTTCTTCCTGACTCGCACACCTTGGAAGAAGTGACCATTACAGCCGAACGGCCCTTGATTGAACCGAGTGCCAACGGACTGAAAGCGAATGTCGTCGGAACTTCGCTTGCCAAGATGGGAACGGCCAGTGAAATGCTTTCGCACTTGCCGTTTGTTACAGGGAACGATGGCAACTATACCGTATTGGGACATGGTTCACCGCTAATCTACATCAACAATCGGAAGGTACGTGATATGGGAGAACTTGACAGACTCCGTGCCGACGAGATTGTATCGGCGGAAGTAATTACCACGCCTGGTGCGGAATATGCTGCTGATGTGCCTGCCGTTATCCGTATCCGTACCATCAAGCAACACGGACAAGGATGGAGTGGAAATGTTAATCTGAATTACAGCCAAGGACATTGGGCAAAAGCGAACCAACAAGTGAACTTAAACTATCGAACAGGAGGATTAGACTTGTTTTCCAGAATCTCTGTGTTCGAGAATAACAGATACGGCAAAACAACCGAAATCATCCGAATCAACGGAACTGACCAATGGGATATTACAATCAATGATACACAAACAGGGAAAAACCGGAATCTTAATCTCGAAGCCGGATTCAATTACGAAGTCAATGAAAACCATTCATTCGGGATGAGATATCAACCTACGAAAAGTCTAAAAGACTATACTACCCGGTCGTGGGGAGAAAACATCGCATCCTGTAACGGGGCAGAAGCAGACTGGATGGAATTTAATCAGAGCACCCAAGGAAAATTCGGTTGGGATCACTCTGTCAGTGCCTATTACGCCGGTATTATCGGGAAATGGAAGATTGACTTTGATGCCGACTTTCTGAATAACCGAAAGACCGAAAACCAAATAGCCGAAGACGAAAGCAAACAGGACATCCATAGCCAGACCCGTTCATCAAGCAAGCTCTATGCCGCCAAGCTACAAGCTAGTGTATCGTTGGGAAAAGGAAAGCTCTCGTTCGGTTCGGAAGGAACGATGACCGAACGGATTGCCATCTTTACACAAAGCGGATATTCAGCTGATGCCCATGACCTTATCAAGCAAAAGTCCCTTGCTGGATTTGCCAACTATGCCGTTTCTTTCGGCAATTGGAAAGCCAATGCCGGTGTGAGATACGAACATCGGGAAACAGACTATTACGATGAAGGCATCCGAGTAGCCCAACAAAGCCCTACCTACAATGACTTCATCCCGACGGCTTCCCTTAGTTGGGCTGATAACGGATTAGGTCTTTCTCTATCCTATCGGATGATGAAGGCTTATCCTGGTTACTTTCTGCTTTCGAATGCTATCAGCTATCGAAACCAATATGAATACAACACCGGCAATCCTTTATTGGAGCCGTGCCAAACATATTACCTTAACCTGACAGGCTCCTACAAATGGTTGTATGCCACCTTGCAATACAAGCGTGTCAAGAATAACACAGCCAACATCTGTATGCCGTACAATGAGGAAACGCATCCTGGAGTTTTATTGTTCGGCTCAGCCAATGTTGCCACCTACAACGGATATTCATTCGAATTGGTTGCTTCCCCTCAAATCGGTTGTTGGCAACCACAGTTCACCGCATACGTAAGTCTAAGCCCTACTGATGGCCGTAATCTCGGCATCGAAGTATACCGCAAACAGCTCCACTTCCTTTTCGAGTGGGACAATAGTATTCGGTTTTCTAATGGTTGGTTTCTCAATATACAAGCCGATTATCAACCGGCTTGCCATTCGGGCTTCGCAGTCTTCCATACAACAGGACAAGTCAACGCCCGTGTCAGCAAATCGTTCTTGAAGGACAATGCCATGACCTTAGCACTTACCGCCAGTGACATTTTCCGCACAGGCAATTACTATTTCCATATATATGGAATCAATTCGTCCGTGAAGAAAACAATCTATCGGGACTTCCAGCGCATCGGCATCCAACTCTCTTATAAGTTCAACGCAACCAAGAGCAAGTACAAGGGTACAGGAGCCGGTCAGAGTGAAAAGAGCCGTTTGTAAATGGAACGGCCTTCACTCTATCACTTGCGACACTCCACATTCGTTTTCAATCGGTTGGAGTGCCGCAAGTTGGTTCTTCCATAACTAAAACAAAAAACGAGAGAAACATTTCATTACCATTTGAAGAAAACCATTACCTTTGTATCATCAATCTTCGAGAAACCACAGAAGTAGAACAAACTTAAAATGGAAAAGAAAAAAAAGCTTCAAATACATAACAGTACCATGGAATTCTTGATATTCCAATTGGAGAGTAAAGAAGAAGGAATAGAAGTACTGTACAAAGACGATACACTTTGGCTCACTCAAGATGCCATTGCCGTCCTTTTTGACAAAGGTCGCTCAACCATAACGGAACATTTGCAGAATATATTCCAAAGTCAGGAACTTCAAGAAGATTCAGTTTGTCGGAAATTCCGACGTACTGCTGCTGACGGGAAAAATTATGCCACCAAATATTATAATTTGGATGCAGTCCCATATTGACAGATGCAGGACGGGTTACCACAGAATAAGCCAAGTTATATGCCGAGAGTGAATTTGAAAAATACCGCATCATTCAAGACAAGCTTTTCCAATCGGACTTTGACAAATACGGCACAAGCGGTTTTCTTAACTTCAAAGATGAAGAAATATAAATAAATCTCATAAAACCCGTACCCGATTCCCAACCTCGGTTGTACTAAAGATAAAGAAACAATCAAAATCTACTGAAACATGAAAAAAGGAAGAAGAGACAACCAATGCCGTATTGCAACGTGCTTCTGCCAAAGAAATAATGAAATGAAAAACAATGATTGTTTGAGAATACACAATCTAATAAAGAAATTAACCATAACTTTATTCATCATATTTCCTATGATTTGTTCAGCACAAAAAAAGGAACTGCTTATCATAGGAACAATGCATACGGTACCCAATATTGTAAAAAATGCCTATAGACCATTGCTAAAATATGCTATTGATTATGCTCCTGAAGCCATTTATGTAGAATACATTCAAGCACGAGACACTATAAGCCTAAAAAATCATACTCCCCAATTCCTTCATCAATCGGATTCCATACAAAGAGAATGTTCGATTGATGAAGTCAGTTTTCGTTTACTCCGCAAGAAGAAACTGACGGAATTAAACAATGAAGAATACCATTTGTTGGCCATGTCATATCTTGCTCAAAGGGATAAGGCCAATTATTCATATTATAATTATCTGGCTACATACGGAATCGAAGGATGCAAAGAACCTAAAAAAAATGAAAGCGAAGATCTATCTTTCAAATTGGCTATTCGAATGGGTATAACAGAATTATATTCTATTGACAATCATCAAACAGATAAACTTTATTATGAAGCCTGGGATAAAGCAATCACAGACGGCAAGATAAATGGCAATACGAATATACTAAACGAACTTATCAAAACAAATAACAAACAACGCATTCTCCCTTCTTTCTTTGGCAATTTAGGGAAATACACCAATCGTACAGAAGTGCTTCAAAGATATTACCTAATGAATTCTTTCCGCTTTGCCCCATATGTCAATGAATACACCCAAGCCGTTGCAAAATATTGGGATGAACGAAACCTCCAAATAGCATTGAATATATCTGAACAAATTAAAGAGAAGCCTTACATTAAAAATATTCTTATCGTTGGTGCTGGGCATGTCATTAGTTTACAGAAAGCCTTGAATGTAATTTATCCGGATTTACAAGTGAAATTAATGTCTGAATAATGCATTTAAATGAGCACAAGTTATCATTTGAAACAAGGAGAACTGATTAATGTGGATGCTTATACCCGTTTAACGGACTATACCATACTGACTTACTTTAACGTGTATGGTGACCAAACATAACGATAGCCAGCGCATCGGTCTCCACCTCTCCTACAAGTTCAATGCTACCAAGAGCAAGTACAAGAGTACAGGTGCAGGCCAGAGTGAAAAGAACCGTTTGTAAATGGAATGGCCTTCACTCTATCACTTGCGGCACTCCAAACAGGTTCTCAAACGGTTGGAGTGCCGCAAGTTGGTTTATGCAATTTCCAACAAAGCACGACCCAATGAATGAAGTTCATTCACTATTGCATCGCGACGAGCTTTGGAAGGCTTCTTGGTTCCACACACATAAGCTGCCATCAAACTTTGTTTAATGCCCAAGCTTCGGGCAATTCCAGCTACATTGATTTGAGGAAAACGCTTGAACAAAACATACAATTCACTTCTCTCTTCCATAACATCGGCCTTGAAGAAACCTTCATAACTCAAGTCCTCGTCCAATTCCGGCCAATGGATTCCGATATTATCTGTCTCGAAATTCTGTAATTGCTCGGGCGTAGCCATACGGAGACGTTCGTAATTGTCTATCGCCTCCATCCGTTCAACACCTTCTGACGTAAGTATGTGTACATAGGTGTCGTCTATCCATACTTTAGTTACATCTACTTTCATAATACCTCCGTCTTTTTATTCTTATTAAAAAATTCATTCCATTTCTCGGCTATCAATTCCTTGTTCTCTTCAATAACCATTTCAGCCATCTTCAGTTCATTGGATTGTAGCCCATTGTTTTCTACCAATTTAATTTCTGGTAAAATATTAAACTTCGCATTTTCTTTCACTTTCCCCTTTCCTTTGACAACATGAACATGTATCGGTTCGTGGTCATTAGAATAGAACATAAAACGAAGTCCGAAAAACGTAAATAACAATGGCATCGTATAATATGTATTTGATTATAGAACAAAGATAGGTTATTTATTTATAACCTGCAATTATTCCCCATTGTTTTTTATTTTACCATTTCTTTTCCATACTTTTGCAAAAAATCTCATAAAACCCATACCCGATTCCCAACCTCGGTTGTATTAAAGATAAAGAAACAATCAAAATCTACTTGAAACATGAAGAAAACAAGAAACAACCGAGGATGGGGAATCATACTACTGATGCTTGCCATTGCCTTGCAAGTGCAGGCACAAAACCTTATCTCACTGAAATTAGAAAACAAACCGCTTCCTGCTGCCTTGAAGCTTATCGAGCGGGAAGGTGGAAAGAACATCATCTTCTCCGTGACCGAAACGGAGAAACATTCCGTGTCTGCCGACATCCAACAGAAGACACAAGCCGAAGCCATTGGCATCGTACTTCAAGGAACACCTTTTATTTATAAGGAACGGGCAGACTACTTTGCCATCCAGAAGAAGGATACAAAAGCCAAGACCATCGAAATCTGGGGCATGGTGATGAACGAAAAGAACGAGCCGATGCCGTATTGCAACGTGCTTCTGCTTACCTCCGATTCTACTTTTGTAAACGGATGTGTAACTAAGGCAGATGGTTCTTTCCTGATGATGGGTGAAGAAGACAGACCTTATCTCATCAAAGCTTCGTACATCGGCTATGTCACTACTACACAGGCCCTCGAAGCACGCAATTTGATTCAGCTTCTTCCTGACTCGCACACCTTGGAAGAAGTGACCATTACAGCCGAACGGCCCTTGATTGAACCGAGTGCCAACGGACTGAAAGCGAATGTCGTCGGAACTTCGCTTGCCAAGATGGGAACGGCCAGTGAAATGCTTTCGCACTTGCCGTTTGTTACAGGGAACGATGGCAACTATACCGTATTGGGACATGGTTCACCGCTAATCTACATCAACAATCGGAAGGTACGTGATATGGGAGAACTTGACAGACTCCGTGCCGACGAGATTGTATCGGCGGAAGTAATTACCACGCCTGGTGCGGAATATGCTGCTGATGTGCCCGCCGTTATCCGTATCCGTACCATCAAGCAACACGGACAGGGATGGAGTGGGAGTTTTCAAGCAATTTATTCCCAAGGAAAGGCTTATCGAATGAATGAAAACCTTGCATTGAACTACCGAACTGGAGGCTTGGACATATTTGTCAAGGGCTTTGTCAACCATGGCACCTCATATAGCAAAGAAAATAGCACACAAACCATGAGCACTTCCGCTGAATGGAAAACCCAAACAAACCTCGAAACGAGACTAAAAAGAAAAGTATTCTTTAAAGGAGAAATCGGTTTCAATTATGAACCGAACGAGAACCATTCCTTCGGTATCCGATATATGCCGGACACCAACTTCGGTGACAGAAAGGAAGAAAGCAAAGGTACAAGCCTGACTACTAAAAACGGAGAAGTGATAAACGAAAATGAGTACATCCGACAGTATTGTTATCTTCCCGACTTGAGCCATAGCATCAACGGCTATTACGTTGGCAACTGGGGTAAATGGACAATGGATTTCAATGCCGATTATATGTACAGCAAAAATCGCATGGAACAGTTTGTCATCAATAATCAAACGGATAAAGTAACTTCCCAAAACAATGTACGGAACTACCTTTATGCCGCCAAGCTAATGTTAATGCGCCCATTGGGTAAAGGAAATTTCACCATCGGCACTGAAGAAACCTTCACCAACCGGCACGATGTGTTCAAGCAAAGCGGATTTTCTGCCAATGCCAATGACAACATCAAGCAATCCTTTTATTCTGTATTTGCCCAATACGGTATCGGACTCGGAAAGTTCAACCTTTCTGCAGGTCTTCGCTATGAGCATCAAAAAACGGAATATTATGAAAACAAAGCCCTGATAGAAGAACAAAGTCCGACGTACAATGATTTAATACCCACCCTTAATCTGAGATACAGGGAGAAGGATTGGAGTGCGGGTTTCTCATACCGTGTTATGAAATATAGCCCTAGTTATGCAATGCTGGCCAGCGCTGTATCTTATCAGTCCCAGTATTTTTATACCAACGGGAACCCAAACTTGAAACCACAGAAACATCACTTTTTCTCCTTGAACGGTTCTTATCGATGGATACATGCAGAACTTTATTTCGACAAGGTGTATAATATGTACACTTCTTATTACAAACCATACAATGACGAAACACATCCGGGAGTAGCACTTCGTACACAAGGAACTCTCCCCACCACTTACCTTTATGGTGCCAACCTCCAAATATCTCAAACGATTGGATGCTGGCAACCCCAACTCACCGCCAATGTCATGTGGTATAACCCGGATGCCTCGCAACTTGGCATCAAGGAAGATTGGAATGAGCCTGAATTCACATTCCGGTTGGACAACAACTTCAATTTTCCGAATGGTTGGTTCTTCAATCTGAACGGAAACATCACTCCTGCTGCCAAACAGGGGTATGCAATAGGCCAAACCACGGGGCAAATCAACGCCCGCCTTTCCAAGTCATTCATGAAGGACGATGCCTTGACCGTCACCATAACGGCTAATGATATTTTACATACGGGTTATACTTATTTCAATGTATATGGTGACCACGTCTATTCGGAAAGCAAACGCTACTACGACTATCAACGCATCGGCATCCAGCTCTCCTACAAGTTCAACGCAACCAAGAGCAAGTACAAGGGTACAGGAGCCGGTCAGAGTGAAAAGAGCCGTTTGTAAACTGATTCCATGATTAAACGAAGAGATAATGGCCGTTTTCAGAAAAAGGTCGTTATCTTTGCAACACTATGGCAGGACTATCGATATTCAACATACGGCGAAGACCCACGAAGGAGGAGCGTTTCCGTGAACTCTTCCTCTCGATGCACCCTAAACTCATCCGCTATGCCACCACCTTGATGGACGATGCGGATGAGGCTAAGGACATCGTAAGTGAAGTCTTCGGAAAGGCATGGAAAGAGTATGAATCATTGGGCGAACAGGCCAATGCCTGGCTATACACCGCCACCCGAAATGATTGCCTCAACCGGTTGAAGCACCTACAAGTGGAACAAGCGCACATCGAGGCCATTGTCCTTGCCACCCAAGCGGATGTCGATAACGGATATTGGGAACACGAAGCCTTGTTGCAAAAGGCTGAAACCATTGCCCGAAGCTTGCCCGAGCCGACTTGCACCGTTCTCCGCCTCTGCTATTGGGAGAAAAAGACGTATCAACAAGTGGCGGAGCAATTAGGGATCAGTCCCGACACGGTGAAGAAACATATCAGCAAGGCTTTGCGGATGCTGAGAGAAGAAATGAATAAATAAAACAATATGAAGAACCATCCCGACACCAACGACCAACGGCTGAAAGCCCTTTTCGGCGAAGCCCTCGGCACCACACCTACCACCGAACAGACGGAACAGGCGTGGCAGGAGTTCATCACGCCCCGACGTGCCTCTTCAAGCAAACGGAAGAACCTCTATATAGGCATTACATCGGCTGCTGCCATCCTTATGCTAATGCTAGTACTTTGGCCGTTGATACATCCTGAGACATCCACCGAAAGCATTCAGGTCTTTGCTTCGTTGGAATCTCCGAAGGAAATCACTTACTCCGAAACAAGTGAACGGATGGAAGTGAGTACCCCTGCCGGAACGACTACTACAATTACCCTGAGCGATGGTACGGAGGTATTGCTCAGTGCCAATAGCCGATTGGAATACAGCAAGTCTTTTTCGGCAGATAAGCGCGAGGTTAAGTTAGTAGGCGAAGCCCGTTTCAACGTGGCGAAGGATGCCGAACGCCCCTTCATTGTACACACCCGACAATTACAGACACAAGTGCTCGGCACGGTATTCGATGTGAAGGCTTATCCGCAAACTCCAGCGGACGTGACGCTTTATGAGGGCAAGGTAGAAGTGAGCCTCAACGGTGATGCACCCCAACTGATGCAACCAGGTGAACAAGCTTTCCTCGACAAGGAAGGGAAATTGCAATTGACAAAGGCACCTGAAGAAACAGGCAAATGGGCAGAAGGCGAGTTTGCTTTCGACGACAAGGAACTGAAGTCAGTGATGCAAGAAATCGGTTCGTGGTACAACATCAGTGTGGTGTTCCATTCCCGTCCATTACTGGAAGAACGCATCTACTTACGAATGAATCGGAAAGTAGATGCCAACGAAGTTTTGACTATATTGAATGATATGGGGATTGCAAAGTTTGAAATCGTAAAGGAAAAGATAGTTGTCTCAAAGATATAAATCCTTCCGCATACTGAATTCGCACCCACAATACTGTTGGTTGTAGAAATCGTACTCCTTAATGATAGCGATACGACGTTCACTCAATCCACCTTTGCGCCAATTCTGCTCCCACCAAGTGACATCGGGATAATGTGATGTGGCATAATGTCCGGCTTCGTTGATTTGTTCCAAACTCTTCCAACGACTGGATGCAAGGGTCGTAGTGATAACCGTAAAGCCATTTTCGTGGGCATAACGGGCTGTGTCCAACAAACGCATCTTGAAGCAACGGAGGCATCGTCCTCCCCTCTCCGGTTCCTGCTCCATCCCTTTGATGTGACAGAGCCAATCTTCGTGGTTATAATCAGCATCCACTATCTCTAGGCCAAGCGACTGGGCATAACGAGTACACTCGTCCTTACGGATGTTGTACTCTTCAAGGGGATAGATATTGGGATTGCAATAATAAATAACGGGTGTAATGCCATGCTGCATCAAGCATTCGATAATAGCTGAGGAGCAAGGAGCACAACAAGTATGGAGGAGCACCTTGTCGGCTCCTCCTGGCACTTCGAGTTGGAATTTCTTTTTCTTCATCTTCTTAGAACGGGAACAACAACGGCAATACAAATACCATAACAATACCCATGATAATCTGCAACGGCAAACCTACCTTGATGTAATCCATGAAGGTATACTGACCGGCAGGCATCACGAGTGCATTAGGCGGAGTAGAGAACGGCGAAGCAAAGCACATGCTGGCTGCTACCGCTACTGCAAAGAGGAACGGAGTAGGATCTACATCAATCTGTATCGCACTATTCATGGCAATCGGTGCCAAAAGTACCGCTGTGGCCGTATTGCTGATAAACATTGTCATCAACGAAGTGGTGAAATAGATACCTGCCATCAAAGCGAACGGACCGTACACACCCAAACCGCTAACCAACGAGTTGGAAATATATTCCGAAGCTCCTGTCTTTTCCAAAGCCAATGACATCGGCATCATGGCGGCTATCAGCACGATACTTTCCCAATTAATGGTTTTATAAGCAGCTTCCACGTTGCGGAAACAGCCCGTCAACACCATCAAAAGTCCGGCTATAATCACAGCAGTAACCGGTGCTACCGGAATGAATTCAAACACCATCATGCACACCATCAAAATCATGATAGCAGCCGCAATCGGTGCCTTATAGTCGAGTGTCACCTTGGCAGCTTCGGCCAAAGGTTGACCCAATACCACCCATTCGGTATCATCCTGACTCAAACGGTCGATATTGGCCCAAGTACCTTGTACCAACAGCACATCACCACTATGCACCCGTTGATTACCTAAATCTCGCAATAGGTATTCATTATTACGACGGATACCCAAGATGTTGACATTAAACTTATCGCGGAAGCCACATTCCTTCACCGTCTGATTAATCAACTTGGAAGACGGCATCAATACGATTTCGGCAATACCAATATCGTAAAAGTCGAGTGCCTTTCCATCCTTTGCCATTTCTTCCGGTGAAGCGCTTTCCAACTTTTCCAATTGATAGGCAATGACAAACTGTTCCATTTTATCCTGAGAGCCACGTACATAGAGTACATCCTCCAGTTGAAGTTGGGTACGAGGAGATACCATCTGCTGAGGTGCAGAAGGCTTCAAAAAACGACGCTGCGATGTATCACTTCGACGTACCTCGATGATGTTCAAACCATACTTACGACGTACATCCAGTTCGACAATGCTCTTTCCTTTTAACAAAGAAGTATTCAGTACTTTCAGACGATAGAGATTATCGGAAAGGCCGTATTCCTTCACCAATTCGTTCAAGCTCTTTCCCGACTGCCCCTTCTTTCCGTCTTTTCCACCTTTCTTGCTCAAGAACCATTTGGTCAATGGCAACAACACAATGGTACCTACCGTTACACAAATAAGACCTACCGGGAAGAACGAGAAGAACGAAAGTCCCTCAAAACCTCCAGATACCAACTGTTCATGAATGACCAAGTTGGGTGGAGTAGCAATCAAGGTAAACAACCCCATGCTGCTGGCAAAAGCCAACGGCATAAGCAAGCGGCTGGCATTGAGATTGGCACTGGCTGCCAAACTCACCACGATAGGAAGCATCAATGCTACCGTACCTGTATTACTTACAAAACCACCGATACCGGCTGTAACCAGCATCACTAACAAAAAAAGACGAGTCTCACTCTTTCCTGCTAACTTCAGGATGCGAGAACTGATCATCTTTGCCAAGCCTGTTTGGAAAATTGCACCACCTACCACAAACAAGCCGACCATCATAATCACAACCGAATTGGAGAAACCCGACAAAGCCTCTGCCGGTGTCAGAATCTGAAAAATCAATAGCGCACATAAGGCACATAAGGCTACAATATCCGAACGGATTCTACCGTTTGCAAACAGAGCCGCAGAAATGATAAGAATAGCAATAGTTATCCACATATATAGACTTTTTATATTATCGGGTAACAAAATTAATGAAAATATAGTTCTTATTCTTCGCCTTACCCCATAAATTAATTACTTTTGTGGTACTTTATTAAAACTAGAACGGATTATGATGAAAGATACGGCTTCCGAACGTGCTTATTTAGGAAATTCCTTGGAGAATCAGTTGGGGATTGTATTTCTGCCGACTGATGCCGACGGTACTACGCATGCCGAAATGCCGGTGGATCACCGGACTTGTCAACCTTACGGCACTTTGCATGGTGGCGCATCTTTGGCATTGGCCGAATCATTGGCAGGACATGGTTCATGGGAACATTGCGCCCCCAATGAAATTCCTTTCGGAATGCAAGTAAACGGCAACCACATATCTCCCGTAAAGGTAGGCAACAAAGTGCATGCCAGTGGTAAACTGATACATAAAGGCAGTACAACACATATTTGGGACATTACCATAACTTCCACAACCGGTAAATTGGTTGCCAGTATTCGAGTAGTCAACTACATCATCAGAAAGAAATGAGACTTCCCGACAATCATACCCACCGACTGATCGATTGCTTGACCCGTAGCCGATTCAGTTTTGCACTCTACCGTTTGCCATGGACCGATGAATGCTATTTCATTCTACAGACATCGGAAGAGATAAAGACATTAAGCGATATTGCTGAGCTAAACGGTAAGCAAGGATTTGTCATCGCTCCTTTCCAACAGACGGAGGAGCACCCCATTGTATTGATACGTCCTGATGTAACAGCATACGACTGGGCGGAAATTACAAAAGCTATCACTTCACTGAAATATGCAGATGCCATCTTGACTTGCAAACCATCGGCTAGCATCCCCGTAACGGCTCTGAACGAAGAGGAACGATACAGCCGGTATTTTGCAGCATTCAACCGGTTCATGGAACCATTAAAAACGAAGAAAGTAAAGAAACTGGTACTTTCACGTCCGACATTCTGTCCTATCAACGAAGAATTCTCTCCATTGGAAACCTTCATAAAGGCTTGTAATGCCTATCCACGGATGATGATTTATTTGTGCCATACTCCCGTTTCGGGTACTTGGTTGGGTAGTACTCCCGAAATATTGTTGAGTGGACATGCCATGAATTGGAAAACGGTTGCATTGGCAGGTACAATGCCAATTGAAAATGAAGTAGAACCAACGGAATGGAGCCCCAAGAATCAAGAGGAGCAATCCATCGTTGCGGAATATGTACGGAAAATCGTGAAGAAGCATGGACGAAAAATGCTAGAGAAAGGTCCTTACACCGCCAGAGCCGGTCAATTGGTCCATCTGAAAACCGATTTCCTATTCCAATTGAAAGAAACCGGATTCTTGGGGGATTTGTTGAAAGAACTTCATCCTACTCCAGCTGTATGTGGACTTCCCAAAGAAGAAGCCTACCGGTTCATTACAGAACATGAAGGTTATGACCGCCGTTATTATTCGGGATTTGTAGGTTGGATAGATCCAGAAGGTCAAACGGATGTCTATGTGAATCTACGATGCATGGAAATCCGTTCGACAGAAGCCAAGTTATATGCCGGTGGCGGTATTCTTCCTTCATCCGAAGTTCGATCCGAATGGGATGAAACGGGAGAAAAGATGAAAACGATGAAAAACTTATTATAAGCATGTATTCAGATAAAAAAAGCATATTACAACTGGCCGCTTTATTGAAGGCACACGGTGTACGAAAAATCGTACTCTGTCCAGGTAGCCGTAATGCAGCCATTGTACATACCCTTGCCAACATTGAAGACTTCACTTGCTATTCGGTAACCGATGAACGAAGCGCAGGCTTCTTTGCGATTGGACTTTCCCAACAAGGAGGTGGACCGGCTGCCGTTTGTTGCACTTCCGGTTCGGCATTGCTCAATTTGCATCCCGCTGTAGCCGAGGCTTATTACCAACAAATACCTTTGATTGTTATTTCGGCCGACCGACCGGCAGCTTGGATTGGACAAATGGACGGACAAACGATTCCCCAACCGAATGTTTTCAGTTCGCTTGTCAAAATGTCAGTCAATTTACCCGAAGTACATACCGAGGAAGACGAATGGCATTGTAACCGACTCATCAACGAAGCGATATTGGAAACCAATCATCATGGAAAGGGCCCGGTACACATCAATGTTCCTATATCAGAGCCTATCTATCGCTTCACCGCCAAAGAACTCCCGGAAGTACGCGTCATCACCCGTTATCAAGGCTTGAATGTCTATGACCGTGATTATAAGGAGTTGATAGCCCGAATGAATGACTACAACAAGCGAATGGTGGTAGTAGGACAAATGTCCCTCATCTATCAGTTCGACAAAAAATTCATCAAGCCGTTGTCGAAGAACTTTACCTGGTTGGCAGAACATCTGAGCAATCAGACTGCTCCTAGTGAACCTATCAAGAATTTCGATGTAGCTATCTCGGCCATGAATGAAGAACGTCAACAACAGATGACTCCCGATTTGCTCATCACTTATGGCGGACACATCGTATCAAAGCAACTGAAGAAATATTTGCGGAATCATCCACCCAAGGAACATTGGCACATCACGCCAGACGGAAAAGTAGCCGACTTATTTGGTTGTCTGACAACGGTTATCGAAATGGATCCGTTCGAGTTTCTGGAAAAGATTGCTTTCATGCTCGACAATAAACCGACGGTATATCCGATGATGTGGGAAAATTGGTGCAAGACCTTTCCAACTCCAACACTCCCCTATTCCCAAATCAGCATTACCGGTGACTTGATTCAAGCGCTTCCGGCCCCTTGTGCATTGCACTTGGCAAACAGTTCGACAGTACGTTATGCACAACTCTTTCCGCTTTCTCCGGAAGTGGAAGTGTGTTGTAACCGTGGGGTAAATGGTATCGAAGGTTCCTTATCTTCGGCATTGGGATATGCAGCAGCTTCTGAAAAGCTTAACTTCGTGATTATCGGAGACTTGAGTTTCTTCTACGACATGAACGCCTTGTGGTGTACCCACTTCCACAACAATCTTCGCATCTTATTGCTGAACAACGAAGGAGGCGAAATCTTCCACACCCTTCCAGGGATGGATAAATCGGGAGGTAATTCCCGGAAGTTCATCACCGCCGAACATCAGACATCCGCCAAAGGTTGGGCAGAAGAACGGGGATTCATCTACAATAAGATTAGCAATTCAGAAGAATGGCAAGAAGCATTGACCACCTTTGCTTCTCCTGAAGAACAATCGCAACCAATGTTCCTCGAAGTCATGACCGACAAGGGAGAAGATACCCGTTTATTAAGAGAATACTATAAAAGTTTGAAGAATAAATAAAAGAATCGATATGGAAAAAAGAGAATGGAAAACCATCAAGGAATATCAAGACATCTTGTTTGAATTCTATAACGGCATCGCCAAGATTACGATCAATCGCCCGCGTTATCGCAATGCCTTTACACCTACTACAACCACTGAAATCAGCGATGCACTCTACTATTGCCGTGAGTGTCAAGACATTAATGTAGTCGTATTGACCGGTGCCGGTGACAAGGCTTTCTGTAGCGGTGGTGACATGAACGTGAAAGGTCGTGGTGGATATGTAGGTACCGATGGTGTACCTCGTCTGAATGTACTCGATGTACAGAAGCAAATCCGTTCGCTTCCGAAACCGGTAATTGCCATGGTGAATGGTTTTGCTATCGGTGGTGGTCATGTACTCCATGTAGTATGCGACTTATCTATCGCTTCTGAAAATGCCATCTTTGGTCAGACTGGTCCGAAAGTAGGTAGCTTCGATGCCGGATTCGGTTCTTCTTATTTGGCACGTTGCGTCGGTCAAAAGAAAGCTCGTGAAATTTGGTTCCTTTGCCGTCAGTACAATGCACAGGAAGCCCTCGAAATGGGATTGGTGAACAAAGTGGTACCATTCGACCAATTGGAAGACGAAGTGGTAGCTTGGGCAGAACAGATGATGCTTCACAGTCCATTGGCTCTCCGTATGATCAAGGCCGGTCTCAATGCCGAACTCGATGGTCAAGCAGGTATTCAGGAATTGGCAGGCGATGCCACCATGCTTTATTACATGACCGACGAAGCACAAGAAGGCGGCAAGGCATTCTTGGAAAAGCGCAAACCTAGATTCCAGGATTATCCTAAGTTCCCTTGATATGTTCAAGACCGAAGTTATTCATAAACAATTACACTTCAAGCAACCGGCAGGCACTTCTCGTGGCGTTTATACCACGAGAAATGTCTGGTATATCGTCTTGACCGATACTGAGAACCCTCATCATTATGGTATAGGCGAATGTGCTCCTCTTCCAGCCTTGAGTTGCGATGATGTACCTGAATACGAAAGTATTCTGAAGGATACTTGCAGACAGTTGGAAAAAAATGCCGATACTGTTTTAGAAAATCTCAAGAACTTTCCTTCTATCCGCTTTGGGGTAGAAACTGCATTGACGCATTATCAAACCCAAAGCCTGCAACTTTGGCATACACCATTCAGCCAAGGAAAAGAAGGCATCCCCATCAATGGATTGATATGGATGGGCAACTTCGATGAAATGTATCAACGCATTGAAGATAAAATGCGCCAGGGATTCCGATGCATCAAACTGAAAATCGGTGCAATTGATTTCGACAAGGAACTGGAACTATTGGCTCATATCCGCAAACATTTCACTCCCGAACAGATTGAGTTACGAGTGGATGCTAATGGAGCCTTCTCTCCTTCCGATGCTCTTGAAAAACTGAAGCAATTATCTGAATATCAGCTTCACAGTATCGAACAACCCATCCGTGCAGGACAATGGAAAGAGATGGCAAAACTATGCGATAATCCTCCCTTCCCAATCGCTTTGGATGAAGAATTGATAGGCATCAACCATCTATCCCAGAAAATTGAATTGTTAGACACTATCCGTCCTCAATACATCATCCTAAAACCTTCGCTTCATGGAGGTATCAGCGGTTCGAAAGAGTGGATTGACTTAGCCACCGAAAGAGGTATCGGTTCCTGGGTGACATCGGCATTAGAATCAAACATCGGACTGAATGCCATTGCTCAATGGACAGCTACTCTTCAGCCTACCCTACCACAAGGACTGGGAACCGGATTACTCTTTACTGACAATATCGACTATCCGCTGCACATTGAAGGAGATTGTCTATGGTATCATCCGGAAGAAAATGAACCAGACATTTTGAAATGGTTAAGATCATGACACTCAACGAATTTCTCCAAGACCTAAAAGCCTTCTTGCAAGAATGGCACAACGACGAACCAACGGTATGGGTACATACCTCCGGATCGACCGGTACCCCCAAGCCGCTACAAGTCGAAAAAGAACGGATGAAAGCCAGTGCCCGACTGACTTGTCAATTCCTAGGTTTAAAGGAAGGAGATACGGCCCTACTCTGTATGCCTTTGCAATACATAGCCGGGAAAATGGTCGTTGTCCGTTCATTAGTAGCTGGATTGAGACTTATACCGGTAGCCCCTTGCGGACATCCACTGAAAGATTTGAAGGAAGCGCCCACCTTTGCAGCCATGATACCAATGCAGGTATACAACTCGCTACAAGTTCCAGAAGAAAAGCATATTTTAAAGAATATCCAGCATCTGATTATTGGCGGAGGAGCTATCGACACCTCTTTAGCCAACGAACTGAAATACTTTCCCAACCAAGTTTGGAGTACATACGGCATGACGGAAACACTCTCACACATTGCCCTTCGACGCTTGAACGGAAAAGAAGCTTCCGATTGGTATACACCTTTCGATAGTGTACGTATCCGATTGAGTGAGGAAGACACCTTGATAATCTATGCTCCCAATGTCTGTGCTGAAGAATTAGCCACTAACGATATCGCAGAAATCAATGAAGAAGGGAAATTCCGTATTTTAGGGAGAAAAGACAATACCATAAACAGTGGTGGAGTAAAGGTTCAAATGGAACAAGTGGAAGCATTGCTCCGAGAACATCTATCTATCCCTATCCAAATCACAGCTGCACCGGATACTAAATTCGGTGAAATTGTGGTACTTTTATACCCGAAAGTAGAAGATGTAAAAGCAATAAAAGCTGTTTGTGAAAAAGAGCTCCCTCTTTATTGGCAACCCAAACGCTACATTCCTGTCGAAACACTTCCATTAACAGGTACTGGTAAATCCGACAGAGCCACCGCTCGTCAAATAGCAAAAAAATAGCGTGCAACCAAACAGTTACACGCTATTTTACTATTTACCAAGTTATCGAAATTACTTAACTTCTTCAAAGTCAGCATCTTGAATATCTTCCTTACCGCCTTGGTTAGATTGTTGCTGACCACCGGCGTTAGGACCTTGCTGAGCACCACCCTGAGCACCGCTCTGGGCATACATTTCAGCGCTTGCAGCCTGGAATGCGTTGTTCAATTCAGCCATT
>SUXY01000029.1 GCA_015060705.1 Bacteroides sp.
TGAACTGTACGACAGCCAATGCCGAGTCTAAAGAAAGGATGCGCTTGTAGTCGCTCATGCCGATGGTGCTCAGTCCTGTTTCCACATAGAATTCACCCATAGTGGTAAAATTACCGAAGCGGAACGGCTTTTCCTTCCACGATTCGTAAGGCACGTTGCTGTTGAAGTTCTTCTGTGTCAGGAGAGTCGCCTTTTCTTCATCGCCATCGATGAAGGCCTGACGGATTTCATCCAGTACGTGAGCCGATTGCTTGTTCACGTCCCAATAGGCTTTCGGGCCTGCCGAGGTATTCGGACCTCCACGCCACAAGGTCTTTTCATTGAAGGTGATGCGTTCGGCTTCTACCGAACCCATGATGTTGGCACCCAAGCTACCGTTACCGATAGGGAGGGATTGCGATTCCCAATCGGCATCCGGATTTTGAGCCGTATCACCTGCCGATTCCGGTTTGTTTTCACCCTTCCACATCTCCGGTGTGTTGCCGAACCAGATAGCCTTGTTCTCCAAGGTAATTGGTTTGTTGAACCAGATAGAAAGACCACGGGTATAATCAGTGGCATGTACGGAGAGAGCCAGACATGCCATGATTGCTGTTTGATAAATCTTCTTCATACTATTATTCGGTTAAGTTAGACTTTATTTTCACTTGTTCTTTCTCGTTGTCTAGTATTTTTTGTATCAATGTGTATCGTCCTGTTTCTACTTTACCTTTCACCAATTCAGGTATATTGAAGGAATTCATGCATTCCTGATAGAAGTCACCTCTTTCCTGAGGAAGCACGAATGGTTTTCCTACAGTTCCGTTAGCATCGATGTAAGCGATGTAGGGACGGGTATGCAAACCGTCTGTCCGTCGGCTGCTGAATACGATCCAACGTCCGTTACTGCTCCAACTATGATAACTTTCTACACTAGGACTATTCAATGCTTCCAAATTTACAGACTTGTATCCATTGGGTACGTCCAACATCCAAAGGTCTGCTTCCTGATGCCAGATAGGAAAAGTGGCATGGTTGGCTAACGTTACCATCAGGAACTTTCCGTCTGGCGACATGCGGGGGAAAGATACGCTTTTACCCATTTTTTCCGCATGGAATAGTGTATCCACTTGATGGCCGAATGTCCTTGTCTTTTCATCGAAGCTGATGGCACATAGATGGTATTTCAGTGCTTCAATGCTGTCGGGTAAAGCTTGCTTGCGTGCAGAACAGAAATACAGGGTCTTTCCGTCTGCGGAGAACGAAGGGAATGTCTCGAAACTCTCCTCTCCGAATGTCAGGGGAGTGGTAATGATTTCGTTTCGTACCACGTCATAGACTACCACATCCGATGCTAAATCCATTACTTCAATGCGGTTAGCATGGTTCGTGTGGAAGAGTTGCTTGGTGTCGTTTATCGAAAAGGCTATATAATTCCCGCTTGGATGCCAATACGGATAGACCAATGCAGACATTGTTTGTTCTGTCTTGGTCTCTAGTTTCCGGATGTTACCATTATCCACTAAAATAGTTCCGGCATGTTTGGCACGCAAGTGGAACATCATCTTTTCCGGATTCTGTACACAGAAGGAATGACAGTTCATGCAGTTTCGGTCGGTCTGTGTATTCTCTAGAATAGCGGTTTCTTCGAAGTTCTCCAGGTTTCGCTGATAAATTCCCATTTCGTTCCACAACGTATAGCCTGGAGGTATTAGGCGGTAGACTAGATATGGATCTATTTCTTCTTCTGCAAAACGGAAGGTGAAAGACCGATAGGCAATCCACTTTCCGTCTTCCAGTCTGCAATGCTTCACTTCCACTTGTTCATTTTTGCTTGCCCAGTCTTTCCAGGCATTCAGTGCTGGAATGATGGCTCCATCTTTGCAAATGCCCGAAATGCTCTTTCCTTTGCATGTTAACACCAAAGCTTCTTGTCCGTCTTCTGCATCGACATAGAAATTGAGGGGAGCGATATTGGGAGGTACTACCATGTCTGCGTACTCCTCTACCAGAGGGGAGGGGCTGTCTACAGAGGAAAATACTTTTACTTCTTGGCTACAAGAAATAAATAGGCCGACGGTTATTCCTAGAAGCAGGAGATATAAACAATTCTTCATTGCATTAAACAAATATCAAGTAATACCATACAGTATGACCGAAGGAACGGTGCATTACATTTTTCAGATTCGGATTTTGACGGTTTTGGGCATATTGACGCATGAACTGGGCATATTGTTCCTTTACCGAGGATGAAACGTTGTACGCTTTCACTTTGTCCGGTTGGTCCAGGGCCATGACCGCTTGTTGGAAAGACAAAGGAAGTGTCCTGTCCTTTCCCGTTCCATAGTATTTATCCAAAAAGAGCTGGAATCCTTTCAGGTCCTTGTTCATCAGGAAAGACAAACCTAGGTATTCCTTTGCCTTCCGGTTCTCTGGATTGACTTCGAGGATGTCCTGCAATTCAGGTGCCCAACCATAGAACATGGCAAATCGGTTCTGTTGGCTCAGGCTACGGCGTTTTTCACCGAGTTCGGCATCTGCTTCTATCGCTTGGTCATTGTGAAGAAACTGGCTGTATTTCTGCGCCCATTTCCGATGGAAAGTAGTTTTGGCTATCAACGAAAGATATTTTTCCGCTACTGCATGATGGCCGAATATCAGGTTCGTCTTGACTAGGCGTTTCATCGTTTGTATTCCCATGGATTGTGGAAAAGTCACCTGAGCTTCAAAGGCATGTTGTTGGGCTTCGGCTATACAGCCCACGGTATAATGAATGTCACTGGCCAACAGACGGACAGTTCCGGTAGAGTTGACCGTAGTCAACAACGAATTCATGCCTTTGGGATAATAATGAAAAGCGCGGTTGGCCAGTTCACCCTTGTTTGCCAATGCCATATTGGCATAGTTCATGAAAAGGTAATTGTTCATCGGCTTGTCCGATACGAAGTTAAGGATAGCATCCCAGTCTTCCATGTAGGCATGATGATTCAGTCGCCAGATGTCTTGATTCGATGTGTTGCAGAAGTTTCCTGCCATTTGCACGAGTAGGGCACTTGGTATCAGCCAACCGGTGCAACAGATGGCCCAACCGGTGATTGGCTTTTTCCAAGATACATACATTACTCCACGGGCCAGCAGGAGACACAGAAGCGTAACTCCCCAGGTTGCCCAATGGTAGATAGGCATTTCGGAAATAGATTCATAATAGCATGCAGGAGTCAGCAGGAATCCGAGGTCGACAACCACCCCTGTGAAATGAATCAGGGCGATTGTAGAAAGGTATAGGGCTGACGGTGCTGCCAGGGTCATAAGCCAATTCTCTTTTTGGGCGAACAGAATGATACCTGCCGATACATAGACGCATGCTACCGCTCCCAGTCCCCATGTCACCACGGGAATTCCTGCGAGGAACAGCCAACTGCGGACAGAGGGTCTGCACAGGGAAACCAACCATAGCCCTGCCAAAGCTAATGCCATGGACAATGCTCCCCACCAGTAGAAGTTATGGTCGTAGAGTGACAGCAACTGACAGGCCGGTACTGCGGTAACCCATGGAATCCATGCTGACATGTCCTTTCCCGGACTCCGTAGCAGTCCTGCCATTGCCACGAACAGTAGGATGACCGGTACGGCAAAGGCGGCAGCACCCGTTATCTTTTCGTTGAAGAACTGGACACCCCATGTTCCCAGCCAACGGCCGATGCCTCCCATCCGTTCCAGAAAAAGAACGAACCAGTCCCGATCACCTACATACAGGTTGGTATGTTCCAGTTGGCACAGTTGGAAAGGAATATGGAGGTGTATTTGCCAAATGGCCAGAGCCACAAACAGCAGGCTCATGCATACATTGAATCTTTTCATCATTCATTTTAGAAAGTGAGAGTGTGCGGTGTTTGCACACTCTCACGCATTCTTGTATCAAAGCAATTATTCGGTTACTTAGCCAAGCTATAAACTACATCCATAATCTTCTGACCGATTTCATCGGCTGCTTCCATGGTAGAAGCTTCAGAATAAACACGGATAATCGGCTCGGTATTACTCTTGCGGAGGTGAACCCACTTGTCAGGGAAGTCAATCTTCACACCGTCGATGTCGTTCACTTCTTCATCCTTATACATTTCCTTCACCTTGGCCAAGATAGCATCTACGTCTGTGTCAGGAGTCAAGTCGATGCGGTTCTTTGCGATGAAATATGGAGGATAAGTAGCACGGAGTTCGCTTACGGTCTTTCCTTCGTGTGCCAAGTGGCTCAAGAACAATGCAATACCTACAAGAGCATCACGACCACAGTGGCTTTCCGGATAGATCACACCACCGTTACCTTCACCACCGATTACTGCATTGGTAGCACGAATTTTAGCAACCACGTTCACTTCACCTACAGCCGATGCATTGTATTCGCAACCATACTTGCGAGTTACATCACGGAGTGCACGGGTAGAGCTGAGGTTAGAAACGGTATTGCCCGGAGTATGCTTCAATACATAGTCGGCTACGGTTACCAAGGTATATTCTTCGCCGTACATCTTGCCGTCTTCGCAAATCATCGCCAAGCGGTCAACGTCCGGGTCAACAACGAATGCAACATCGTAGCCACCCTTTGCCATCAAGCCCATGATGTCGCCCAAGTTCTTTTCCAATGGTTCCGGATTGTGCTGGAAGTCACCGGTCGGTTCGCAATAAAGACCTTCTACCTTTTCTACGCCCAAGCGTTCCAAGAGCTTCGGAAGAATCACACCACCCACTGAGTTCACGCAGTCGATAGCCACCTTGAACTTGGCATTGCGGATTGCTTCCACATCGACCAGCTTCAGTGCCAATACGGCATCGATATGCTTGTCATCGTATGTATTGTCTTCGCGATAGCTGCCGAGATTGTCGATGTCTGCATAGTCAAATTCTTCAGCTGCAGCAATGCGGAGCACTTCGTTACCTTCTTCTGCATTCAGGAATTCGCCGTGTTCATTCAGCAACTTCAAGGCATTCCACTGACGAGGGTTGTGGCTGGCAGTCAAAATGATACCACCACAAGCACCTTCCATAGTCACGGCCAACTCGGTTGTCGGAGTAGAAGCCAAGCCGATGTTCACCACATCAAAGCCCATACCCATCAAGGTACCACATACCACGTTCTTCACCATTTCACCCGAAATACGAGCATCACGGCCTACAACGATTTTATTGCTCTTAACAGTAGTTGTCTTACGAATCAGCGTTGCGTATGCTGAAGTGAACTTTACAATGTCCAGCGGATTGAGGCCTTCGCTTGCGTGGCCACCAATGGTTCCGCGGATACCGGAGATAGATTTGATTAATGTCATAATATGTAAGATTTAAAGTTTTTATTTCTTGTCAATACCGTTATAGATGAATACCGATGATGCCGGCATGGTGATGGTCAACGGAGTGTCGATGTCAATCTTCTGACCGGTTGCCAAGCCTGCCAATGCTTCCTGTTGGAACGCATCGCTCAGTGTGATGCTGGTCTTCACGTAAGCCGGGATGTCGAGTGCTTCGCGGAGAGTCAGTGTGATGCTTTGTTCCGATGCTGACGGGTTACGGAGTGTCAATACCGCCTTCTTCGCATTCCAAGCTGCCCAACCGTAGATGTTGGCCTTTTTGCCGTCCCATGGATTGCCGCCTACCCAGTGGATGTCAGGCAATACATCGGCATTGGCTTCCTGCCATGCGATACAGTCTGCCAAGTCCTTCCACAAGGCACCACCGTTGATTTCGTTCATCAGCTTGTAGTCGTTGTAGAGTTCCACCATACCCGAACCGCAAGCGAAGGCACAACGCATTTCACGCACGATACCGTCATAGTCCATATCTTTCGATACGGCACCCCAACGGGAAAGGATGAATCCGTGGGTCATCATCATGTTGATAGGACAGAGCGGAGAGTTCTGTACATAGTTTTGGTAAACCAAACGGTCACGGTAAGTAATCCAGCGTTCACGGTCGCTGCCTTGGTTGCCTATTTCTGAATAGTCGGCTTCCTGACGCCATACGGCATCGGTGAATTGGAACCAGAACGGCGATGCCCATGTACCTACAGTGGTATTCAGGAAGATGTCTTCCTTGATTTTACGGGTTTCACGTTCGATGTCGATAATCGCTTCGGCATTTTCTTCACCTCTTGTACCTGGGTCCGGACCTACGGCACTGAACTGTGCACTGATACCGTCGTACTTGAAGAAGCGGAAGTCATAGTTCTTGATCATATAGGTACAAGCGTCAAGGAACATCTTGTAGTATTCCGGGTTGCTGAGTTGCATACCGCCTCTGTCTGCCCAATAAGCACGGCGATAGTCACCCGAGCGACCGTAACCGCCTACCGGACCTAACCATGCACCGATACCGGTACCCATCAAGCGGGCTACTGAATCGATTTCACTGAATCCGTTCGGGAAGTTCTTGTTGAAAGTCCACGGACCGTAGAAATCCCAACCGTCGTCCCACACGAACGCCTTCACGTTGGTCTTGTACTTGTCGAAGAACTGCTTCTTCCATTCTGCCACGATGTCAGTACATTGGTCCACATTCATGTTGGTGGTATATTCACGGTCGTTGTTACGGTCGATGTTCAGTTCGTACCAAGAGATGTATACCGGCATGGCACGCCAAGGCACGGCACGTTCACGTTCGCTGTAAGCCAGGAACGAACGACGGGCTTGACCTTCGGCAATGATACCCACTACGGCACCCACGTTCCATGTCTTGCCTTTCTGGAGAGTGGTGTTACGGCTCCACAAACCTTGGATAGGAGTGATGCTTTCATTGGTCTTGGCCACTTCGGCCTTTTCTGCCACTTTCAGTTTCAAATGGATGTCACCGTTCGATACATTTTCTTCGGTCTTGTTTTCGCAGAACAAGCGGAGCTTGAACTGGCCGTTGTAAGGGGTGGTCAGGCTATACACGTTCTTTTCCAACTTGCCACCTGCAAAGCCCTTGTGGTAATCCGATGCCACTACGTTGTTGTCGGCATCCAGCAAGTCCATACCCACGATGCTCAAGCCACAAGAACCGCTCTTGTAGAGGAATTCGGTAGAGAGTACGCCCGGTTCGTTTACTTCCAGGTTCATGACAATGTTCTTCACGTCGTCACCATAGAAGCCTAATTCGTTGATACGTTTCGGAATGTTTGTCAATCCTTTCCAGTCGGTCGGGTTCCAAGAGCCGGTCAACATTTCGTTGGCACCAATCTTGTTTTGCCAAGCCACATTCATTTCTCCGGTCTTTACCGGTACCCAATTGTCATCACCGGTTTGTACATTTCCGGCTGTGTTGATACCTGTCGGAGTTTCCAGACCGGCAAAGATACGGCTGCTGGCAATTACGGCACCACGGGTGTTACCCACCACTTCCGGTATTGCCTTTCCGTTCTGGTTGTCCACGTTGTAAATCATCGGCACGATGGAGTGCATCGCCACGTCTTCCTTGGCGTTGAGATCCAGTTCCGTACGGAGGTAGTGCGAACCGTCACGCAATACGGCGCGCCATACGATGGCCAGGTCTCCGTATGCAAAGTTGGCCTCAATGGCATGGCCATCGAATTTCTTCGCACCCTTTACGGCATTCTTGTCGCCTTTCAGCGACAGAGGTTGTACGCCTTCCAATTTCATTTCCGAAGCCAGTACTTCGGTACCGTCACCCAATCGGATCTTGAAGATTTCCGTACCCGGTTGCAGTCCCAGTTCCGGTGCTCCGGCAAACATCAGCTTGCCGTCTTGGGCGATGAACTTGGCGGTCAGCAAGTCGTTGCTGAGTGTAAATTCACCGTTCTGTTCTGTTGTCAGCATAGCCTTTCTCGGTTGTTTTTCCTGTGGGAAGATAACGGCAGCACCCGGGCTGCTCGGTTGTGTACACGATGTACATACTCCCATGCTCAGCAAGCATAGTGCCAAGCACAGTTTCCATTTTTTCATGTAGTTCTTTTTCATGGTAATTATATGTTAGTTTATACTCTCAAAAATAATTTTCGTTTATACAGTTCCCAAAGGATGAAATAGATGATGCCTACATTGCTCAAGGTCAGCACTACTGAATAATACTCTCCCATGTAGGGTTGTAGTCCGTGTAGGAGGGAATGGCCGATGCAACTGAAATTTACGCACATGGTCAGCATGTAGGCTACGATGGAATTCATGCCATATACTTTCAGCCATCCGCTGTATTTCTTCCATCCTTTGTAGTCGATGAGATAATAGAACAAGGCCATGAGCAGGAAGCAATATCCGCTGCTTACCAAAGTCATCGAACTGGTCCATAGTTTCTTGATGACGGGATGCCATATTCCCCAGATCCATCCGATGGCTACCATAGCCGCTCCGATAGCCAACAGGTAGGTCAGTTTTCGTTTAGGCATCCATTCTTTGTCTTTCAGGATATAGCCTGCAAAGGTACCTGTCAGTACGGTGACACCGAAGTTCAGGCTGCTTAGTATCCAGGTATATCGGTACCAGTCGGCAAAGACCACTTCACCGTTCATCATGGAGGCCCCGTCACGGAATCGTCCCAATACTTCCCGGTCTATCCATTCGGCCAGGTTCCCGTCGGGGGTGTAGTTTCCACCGCCATAACCTTGGACAGTAATCCATTCCATGGCTCCCCAGAAGCCGAGTAGCAGTCCGGCTGCTACGATGATTTGTGTACGGATGCGGGTATGTAGGTAGAGCAGACTCGCGATGAGATAGCCCATGGCGATGGCTTGTAGAGTGTTCGAGTAGAAGTAGATGCGGTTAGGATCCAGTCCCAACAGATTTCCTTGACACATCATGCCGAAGATCCAGAGTAGGATGACTCGTTTCAAGATGCGTCGGTATACCGATGTTTGGTTGTTTGTATGCTTGTAGCGTGATAGGGCGAACGGAATGGTAATTCCGGACATGAACATGAAAAGGGGCATCACCAAATCCCAAGGTGAGAATCCTTCCCAGTCCACATGGGTAAAGCACCACATGAAGGAGTGGAACGACGGGGTATCTACAGCACTAGCCAATTGGTGAATAGCTGTCTCCAGTCCGACGAGCATAAAGAGATCAAATCCTCGGAGTACATCCAGTGACTCCAATCGTTGTGGTTGTTGGTTTTTCATAGTTTATAAGTTTCTTTTTAAAAGGTTTATGTAATCAAAGTTACATAAATTTCTGATACTTCCGAAATGCATGTTTAACAATTTTCAGGTATCATCGAAATATTCTCGATGTTATACTATTGTATTTGTTATCATTCATGGCAATGTTTGAAAAGGGAGAAAAACATCATCCCCACTATCCTATGTTGGGGTAGTGGGGATGAGAGAAATAATCAGAGCCTGATTATACAATTACTGATACATGGCATTTTCTGCAATGATTTGACGTGCTGGAATATGTTGTATTCCTTTCTTTTCCGTGTAAACGACAACATTCTCATTGCGTAATGCTTTTTCTTGTAACATTCGTTTCTCTGCCAATTTTAAACCGGCATCGATTTTTTCTATAAAATCTTTAACTTCTTTATCCGACATAAGCTTTGATTTTATTATAAATTGTTTCAGAAACTATTTTTTTATCTGTCATAATTCCACCTTTGGCTATAAAAGTGCGAGGATTATGGCTGTTGTCGTATATCATCCATAAATCAACTTCTTCCATGAAAAAGTTGAATAGATTTCTTATGCCAGCCACATATCTTCGCTGAATAACATCCAATGGTATATTGTGTCCTCCTTTACTTACTCGTTCTGCAACACGCTGTATGGCAAGTTCTGGTGATTCTAGCCAAAAGAATATCAAGTGAACACGGTATCCTTTATCCCTTGCCCTGCGAATAAGGTTAACATAAGATTTTGTAGCGAGTGTAGTTTCTATAGAGAACGTTGCATCTTGATTCAGTAAGTCCTCTATTCTTTGTAACATCAGTCTACCTGCTTCTATAGCTACACTCTCAGGATTAAATGGTGACAATCCTTTGGCTATTTCATCAGCATTAACGAACTCCTTACACTGTAGGATTTCGGGTAGAACTGTATACGAAGCGGTAGTTTTTCCAGCTCCGTTACATCCACTGATAATATATAAACTTTTATCCATCATTTGCAAATATACAGATTTTCTTTAAATAGACTAACATCTAAAAAAAGAAAACGTTTCTCTTTATTATTTAGTTGTTTGATGTTACAAAGATAGTCATTATAATCAGAAATCAAAAATCATGAATCACAAAATAACTCATAACTCTTTTTCTCTCTCCCTTCCAACATGTCATAGAACGCTTTTCTATATCTTTACGGAACTTTTTACGGTTCCACCATCTCATTATTTATTTCTTCAATTGATAGCATACCAGCACTTGATTGTCGTCCTCTTTCAGGCTCTTGATACGTTCCAAGCTTTCGGCATCCACTAGCGAAACATCGATGCATCTTTCTACAACATCCGGCATGGCTGCATAGATCAACTTGTTTTCATGGATTGCATTAGGAACGGGAAAGAAGGTCTTATCATACGAGTAAGTATAAGTTGTCACCTTCCCGTTCTTGTCCTGATAGGTGACTCCTCCTTTCTTGTCCTTGACATTCGCCAGGAAGCAGAAGTCAGCATGTGGCAAATGTATTTTGTCCAATAAGAACATCTTTTCCGTATTCATCATGTATTCCATATAATATTGGAATCCCATGTCTGAGGGCAATTCGTCAAGATTGATGTCATTTTCACCGCCATCGAAGATGACAACCGGTTCCATCCGATGCTCCACTTGATTCACCCGATACAACGTGTCGCAAATATAAGTAGGCGAGAAAAAGATTTCTCCCTGATGCTTGAGCAGACGCAAATTATTGACAATGGCAGCAGAGTTGGGATGATAATATTCATGCTTGATGCCGAACACACTGTCTTTCGGGACCGAATAATAGGAAGTGTATTCATAATCCCGGAATAGATAAGTGTCCTTGTCCAACTTGATATGCTTTCGCATTTCTTGCGCCGAATGGATGGAGTCCGGCAATTGCGGGAAATAGCTGTTGACCAGATTCAAGTCCATATCGTATTCCCGAATCCGATAACCTTCATAGATACTGATAAGCCCATCGTCCGTGATGTCCATGCTTCTCAGCATATAGTAATCTTCCGGTCCTTGTCCGTAACGTTTGGCTGTACTCAACAGGAATTTCCCGTTTTCGTCGAACACCAATACGTTCAGCAAGTGATTCTGGATATACACTTTTCCGTCTTGCATCACCAGTCGCCAGATCTCTTTTATCAAGCTTTCATCCGTAGTTTCCAATGGAATGAGTTTGATGCTTTCCACAAAATCAGAAAGTTCCATCGGGCGGGCATCTTCAATGTCCACCTTTATCACATGACCGTTCTCATTCATCGGTTCCGAACAGGATACCAATGCTGCACAGATTAATAGACTTAATATCAGTTTCTTCATGATTCGTTATTCTTACGGTTCCACAATCACCACCACCGGATTGGCATCATCCGCCAAGTCTTTGAGCGGAGCCAATGCACCTTCCAACTTTACTTCGGGATCTTCTTCTGTCCATTTCTGGATGTCCTCGATGTTCAGTGCACCTGCAAATTCACCTTGAGCGGAATGGGTGAGAGGTTTGAAAGGAATGAACAGTGTCAAGTCATCAGTGAATCCTTCGTTATGCTTTCCTATCATCACCGTTCCGGTCTTTTTCCGATAAATGCCATTGCAAAGCTCTACCTTCTTTGGGGCAAACCATCCTTTGGCACATTCGAAGAAAAGAAGTTCCTCTGTTTCTCCAACGTAGGTCACAACCATGCACTTTTCGCTTTCTGCCACATCGCCATACAGTTCTCTCGGGAAATGGTATTCGCCTGTCCGGAATATCCATCGGGGGGTGAGCAGCCCTTCCTCGATGGCATAAACAGTATCATTGTAGGCTTCGTGGAAACGCATCTCGTCCCCATACGCATAGATGGAAGGATGGTGAACGGGCAGGATATCCTGTCTTTCGCCCGACTTGTATTGGATGAGAAACATTCCATTCGTAGCAAAGAGTCCGGAACCTAACTGTACGCCTAGTGGCCCTGCTATTGAGATAGGTTGCTTGATGTCTTTGAAGTCCGCTTCTCTATTGGCAGGCAATGCGATGGAATCCAATGCCGTACCATCGGTGTCGAACCGATAGAGCTTGTCTTTCCATAGGGCAAGATGGGCAAAGACTTGGTTTCCTTGGAAGCTCAGATAGCATCCTTCGTCCCATTGGAAAGGCAGTTCCAGTTCACCCAAGAACTCCCCTTGCCGGTTGAATCGTATCATCTTTTCGGGTGTACGGTTGAAGTAGATGTCACCGGTTTCCGGATGGATGTAAGGTATGTTGTCCAAATACTCTTTGGGACCTTGTCCTTTACTGCCTATTTTGCGCAGAAATTTCCCCGTATGCTTGTCGAAGAGCAAGCAATTACCGGAAGTTGTCACTACCACCATGTCATCCTGTAACTTGATGCCATACGTTCCTCCTACCAGCGATGAGTCGTTGGTTTCCAACGGCACATAGCGGATGTTCTTTCCCAAGTGCGAGACTTTCAGTTCCGTCTGATTCTCGAACGCAGAGACAATATCTATCTGTCCCTCCAGTTTCCCACTTTGCGGAGTGGTGGAGCAAGCGGCCAGTAATAGAGTCAAGGCTCCAGTATGTAGTAGATAACTTTTCTTTATCATGCGTTATATTATCAATACTTCGTTTTTTTAAAAAAGGGGGCGTTTCACAACGCCCCGCTTCACCATTTAAACATAATTCATTATGTTTTACTATGCAAAACATATAAATCAGTCAGTATATCCACTGATATACAAACATGGATTTTCTTATTGATACGGTTCTACCACGATGGTCCAAACCTTCTTGGTACCGTCGGCAGCAGTTACTTCGTATTGATTATCCTTGGTCCAGTCACCCGGAACACCGAGCTTCGGAGCATCACCGATAGGCTTCATTACAGCAGCAGTTGAAATGGTAACTGCTACAACAGCCTTAGCTTCGGTAAAGTTGCTTCTTTCTGCTTCCGGAATGTTGGTTGTGGTATAGCGGATGTAGAAAGTATTGGTTTCGAGATCTTGCTGTACCGCTCTAGCCAAACGTACTTGTTTCACTTGTTGTTCGCCACTACCTGGAATGACATCGGTGCCATAATAGCGCCAGTAGATTTCACCACTGGTGATGTCACAATCCTTGTAAGTGTCGAGTTCTTCCAGACCGCTATCGAGGCAGGAAGTCGATACTACTGCCAAAAGCAAGGCAGCTATGATATTAAAAAACTTTTTCATGTTCTTTTCTTTTTTCATGTTAATAATTACCAACCTTCATTCTGAACGGCATCCAAACCAAACGCTGTACGAGTATCCAAGAAATCTTGGTCAATAGGGAACAAATAACGTCTTTCTGTAAAGTTACGGTTTGCACTATTCAATAATGTTACTTGTCCAATTAACAATTTGGTACGGTCGCGACTGATTTCAATCTTATATGCCGGGCGGTCAAGGTCGGCAATGATGCCACCCGGTGTACGGCCGTGATTAGCATAGCCACCATACTTACCCCAACGCAAATAGCTGTAATAGATGTCACCACCTTCGTTACACATTTCGCAGTTACGCTCGCGGATGTAGTCTGCCCATGCTTCTTCTTCAGTAGTAGCAGTAGAAGGAGTCAAACCACCGTGAGCTACACGGGTTGCATTCAAGGCTTCAACAGCAGCAGGGATGTTTTTCTTTAGCAACTGTGCTTCTGCCAAGTTCATGTAGGCTTCACCAAGACGTGCCAAATTAAAGTGAAGGGCCACTTTACTTGCATGATAGGCACGTGGTTCCGGGTTTTCAATATTACTCTTTCTCCAATAGTAACCGGTTACAGTATTGTACCAACCACCGTCTTCCTTGTCACGTACACCCTGTGAAAGGTTACCGCCCAAGTTGGTTTCGATGGTTTCATTCATCCAAGTGGACTTGTCGTGAACGATTGCAGTATAGAAGCGCTTGTCACGACCTTGATACATCAAGTCGCTAAGGTCGCGTGTTGCACCTTCATTCAATTGGTGATAACGCAGGAATGTGTCATAACCGTCCTTGGTTTGGCTCAAATCCTGTGGAGTAGGCATACGGCGTGGGTCACCGTTTATTTGACTGTACTGGTCTACTTGACCGGCTTCTGTAACACTGCTTGCATCAAGCACTGTCACGTTATTCAGATATTGCGAAGTTTCATACCAAGGCAAGGCTTCGCCTGTCAACTCGTCTGTTACCAAATAATGGTCTACCAAGTCTTGAGTAGGGAAATAGATAGCCCAACCTTCGAAAGTCTGGCCATTGGCTTGCTTTAAGGCTGTCGGACTCATGGAGTTGTTTACATTATCGGTAGAGATGTTTGGATAAGTACGCATCAACTCGTCAAAGCTGGATACTTGGGTATTATCCTTGTTACGGTAGTAAGCCCAAAGAATTTCCGGATTGTACAAGTCTGTTTCATTCCACATACTCTTGTTGGGAGCCAAACCGGTAGCCAAAGAAATACCACTGTTGTTGACAACATCGTTGGCTGCATTTACGGCAATGTCCAAATATGATGCATCCTTTGTATAAGCATATGCCTGAAGAGCCGCTCTACTCAAGAATACTTTAGCTGCCCATTTTGTAGGAAGACCAGATGAATTTTCTGCGGGAAGACCATCGGCTGCAACTTTCAAATCTTCAATGACATATTTGTAGCTTTCAGCCACGTTGCTTGTCATCGGTATATTGGCAGCTTCCGGGTTTTCGGTGTCGAGAACCATAGTAATCGGTACAAATCTACCTACGGAACGTGCTTCATGGAAGAAGATGAGACCACGGAGGAACTTGGCTTGTGCTGTCAAGCTTGCCTTCTCATCTTCACTCAATGTTTCATTGGCTTCCACGTTGGAGATAACCAAGTTACATTTTCTCAGCATACCCGGCATACCGTTATTCTTGGTTCCCCATGAATCGTAAATGCTGATACCCAATTCGGTGGTAACACCATCAATACCTTCATTTACTTGTGAACACTTGATTGAGTTTGGAGTACGAGACTCCCATACGATAGAACTACCTGAACCGGCATAACCACAATTTTGGATTACACCGTCATAGATACTGTTGATAAATGCTTCAACGGTTGCCTTGCTGCTCCAAATGACTTCACCTGTAAAGCTGGAAGCCGGGTTTGTGTCCATGGTGTCGATACACGACGGCATGGTTACGGCAAGCGTCAAACCTAAGAATCCATATTTGAATATATTTTTCATAACTGTGTCTAATTAAAATCCTAAATTAAGAGTAAACGCCAATGTTCTTTCAATCGGATAGCCATAACCGCCGGTATCTGAGTTTTCCGGGTCAAGACCATACTTGGTTGCTTCAGAGATAGTGAACAAGTTTTGTCCGGAGATACCTACCTTACATCTGCTCAACCAACCTACCTTCTTCAAGAGCTTGTACTTGAAGTCGTAACCGAATTGGAAGTCCTTCATACGCAGGTATGCACCATCTATCAACCAGAAGTCGCTGGTCTGATAGTTGTTGGCTGCATTCAACTGGCGGTTTGAAGTCAAACGAGGATATTGGGCATTTCTATTGTCTGGTGTCCAATAATCTGTCTGATAGTCAAAAGCAATAGGCATTACACCGGTACGGTCACTGTCGATATTGTTTCCGTACAAGTGGAAGCTGGTGGAACCTTGGAACAAGGTGCTGAAGTAGAAGCCCTTGTAGCTCAGGTTGATGTTGATACCGAACTGACCGCGTGGCTTCTTGTTGTTACCTAGACGACGACGGTCTTCATTGGTAATCTGTCCGTCACCATTGGTATCTTCGTACTTAACGTCACCGGCTGTCAAGTAACCGGAGTTGTAAGCGTTGATGAAACCGGCAGAGTTATATACATCTTCTGCACTGGTGTAATATCCCAAGTTGTGCAACATTAATGAATGGAATCCTTTTTGCTGTTGGCTTCTTTGATAAGGATTCAATACGCTAGATTGTGCTTCACCTTCGTTCAAAGCCCAAAGTTCATTGAAGTAAGTGAAGTTGGCAGAAACGTCATACTTGAAGTCACCGATAGTTTCTCTCCAACCCAATTGCGCTTCGATACCGGCACGACGATGTTCGCTTCTAGACTTAACTTTCGGCATACTTACACCGATTACCTGATTCAGGTAGCTTTCGGCTGTAGGTGATGTCAAGTAACCCTTTGTCGAATAATAGAAGTAGTCGAACGAACCGTAAAGTCGGCTATTCAAAGAAGCGAAGTCGAAACCGAAGTCCATCTGCTTGGTGGTGTACCATGTCAAGTCTGGAGATGCCAAGATACCTTCGCTAAAGCCCGGTTGGTATTGACCATTCAATACGAATGCTTGAGAGCTATACTTGTAAGTGGTCATGTATGAATAACGGCCGGCTGCTGAGTCCTGACCGGTTTCACCGTAAGAAGCACGGAGCTTCAAGCTGTTCAGGATATTTCTTTCTACCAAGTCCTGCATGAATTCTTCTGCTGTTACTACCCATCCAAGAGAACCGCTGAAGAAAGTACCCCAACGCTTGCCCGGAGCGAAGCGGTCTGAACCGTCGTGACGGATGCTGCCTTCTACATAGTACTTGTTGTCATAGCTATACTTCACCTGACCAATCCATGCGGCACGACCTAATTCAGCTTCAGCTGTAGATGTCTTGTTTTCGTATGCATCTTGTTCTTCCAACAAACCACCATTGGTTTGGGTATTAGCATCACCAATACCGATTTGGTCGATGTTGAATGCATAGTTGTCACGCTGCAACCAATAACCTTCATTCTTTTCGTAGTATTGTTCGAAACCTGCTAAAGCGGAGATGGAGTGTTTCCCAAAATCCTTGGCATATTCGATGAATGCTTGATTGGTAAATGAATAACCATTGGAATTTTCATAGCGAAGCAATGGCTTGTTGGCATATTGCGGAGTTTCCGATTCCCAGTCGTATTGGGCAGCATCCTTACGCCACTTTTTGGTTGAATTGGAATAGTAACGGTAGTTGCTGGCTGCACGAACCTTCAAGCCTTCTACCCAAGGTACTGTCCAAATCAATTCACCCTTACCATTGATGACATTGCTGATGGTACGATTGTAACCAGCATCCTTGGCAGTTTCAGCTACCGGATTATCAGTAATGTTGTAAGGTAAACCGAACTTGTTCACACCCGGTATACTAGGCAACTTATCGTTGATGTGTGAGAATACTTGATAGTAACTTTCTGCAGTAGATGTGTATGGGTGAGTCTGGTGCTGACGATAACCGTCGATGGTAGCGTTCACCTGCAAACCGATGGCTTCGATGTTTGAGCTTTGAGCCAAACGGAAGTTGGTACGCTTCATCCAGTGGTTGTCGTTCTTGTAGAGCGAGTTTTGGTTAACGTGACCCAACGATACATAGTAACGGTTGCTCTCGTTACCACCTGTCAAACGGATTGTATGCTTCTGTTGCGGTGCCCAATCGTTCAATACCAGGCTACGCCAGTCTGTATTGTTGAAGTTCAAAGGATCTGTACCATTCTTGAAGTGGTTCAGTGCTTCTTGAGTGTATGTAGGTTCCAGACCGTCGTTTTCACGGGCAATGTTACCATAGATAGCTCGGTCATAAGCTGCAAGTTTTTCCGGCCAGATACTTGGCTGTGAGAGACTCATGTTGAAGTCGTATTCTACAGTGGCTTTACCAGCCTTACCTTTTTTAGTTTGTACCTGAATGATACCGTTGGTTGCGCGAGAACCGTACACGGCAGTGGCCGACGCGTCCTTCAAAATGGACATGGCTTCGATGTCATCAGCAGACAAATTGGCAAAGTCATCAGATGAACGGATGACACCGTCAATTACATAGATAGGGTCACCACCCCCACGGATAGAGATGGCTGGCTTGGAGTTGATACCACCACCCGATGCTTGAACAATCAAACCTGGAGAACGACCGGCCAAACCTTGGGCTAGATTGGTAACCGGCATGTTAGAAATCTGTTCTGCCTTTACAGTAGAAACAGAAGCAATCAAGTCACGCTTGCTAGTGCTGGTGTAACCTACTACTACCACTTCGTCCAACTGTTCGGTGTCTTCTTCCATAGTGAGGTTCATGTGCTGAGCAGAAGCAGCGATGGTGATGGTCTTGTAACCTACATAAGAGATTTCAAGCATGTCACCTACCTTGGCTTCGATTTCGAAGTTACCGTCGAAGTCGGTTACTACACCATTGGTAGTACCCTTCACTACAACAGCCGCACCGATGACACCGAAACCGGTGTTGTCGATTACCGTACCTTTGATTTTTGTAGTCTGCTGTACCATTTCAACAGCATCAGCATGACTAACATCGGCAAGAGCAACTTGCGGAGATGCGCATAACAGCAAAGAGCAAAGTCCTACTCCTGCCATTTTCGAGTAAGTGAGGCCATAAGGTTTGCCCAACTTACGGAGTGAATAAAAATTTTTAGTCATAGTAATAAATTTAATTAGATAAATTCATGTAGTTTAAATTCCTTTTTTCTGTTAACATAGGTTGTTTATTCTCATAGGCATATAGTTGGTTAAAGGTTTTATAGTTGGTTAAAGGTTTTATTATTCTTGGTAAGTTCCCCCGGAACTTACAACAAGCCTAGTATGCCTTCAGGATACCTCTTTGAAGGATTGGAGAGAAGAAAAAAACAGCGGGAAGCCTCAGTCATGCAACTGGAGCTTCCCGCTGTTCTGATGGAAGGAAAGTTAATAGTTCACTTCAAAACAGGGACAATCTTTCTGTACCTCCGGAAGGTCCCGATGCCCCACGATACGGGCTTCGGGATAGTCTTCCTTCAAGCGTACCAACAAGCGTTGGAGGGTCAGTTTCTGTTCCGGAGTACGGGTATCTTCCGGCCGGTCGCGGGCATTCAGTCCGCCCTCGTAGCAGATGCCGATGCTGTGGGCGTTATAGCCCGTGGCATGCGCCCCTACTTGGTAGAGAGGTCGACCGCGGTGAACCACCCCGTCGCGGGTGATGTAGTAGTGATAGCCGATGTCGGCGAAGCCACGGGCACGATGGTCACGACGGCAGTCGTCCACGGTGTAACACTGCGTGGCGCGGGTGGCACTACAATGGATCACGATCAGATCGATGCGGCGGTAGTTCTGGTACTGGCTGCTATGTAGAATGGCGTTACTCATTTTTTTGATGTATGATGTATGATTTGCCATCTGGATGGTATTCATATCTCAAGCATTAATTGCAGGCTTGCAGACCGAAGGTGGTCGCTACTGCGGTTAATACGGTAATTACGATTTTCAGGATTTTACTCCAGATGTTGTTAGTTGGTCTTTCGGTTTCCATACGGTTTTAGAGTTTTAGATTAATCATTCTATTTTGTCATTCATTTACCCAGTTTGTCATTCAGAGCGAAGCGAAGAATCTCGAGTACATATAGTGGGTGTTACCGAGATTTTTCGGACAGAGTCCTCAACAACACGTCTTCACTCCACTACGTTCCATTCTGAATGACAATTACTAGGGAGAATTATTCACCCGTTTGAGTACCTTCTGTTGATTCCTCTTCATCCACGATGGTAACGGTAGATTCCCCGTTCTTCACGGCCTTCAAGACCTTCTTCTGAACCGAGCGGATAGCCACCAAGTTGAAGGTTGCATCCTCCTTCAGGTTAAGGAACGAGAATCCACGCTCCCAGTTCACGTTCACTGCCTTGATGTGAATTTCCGGATTGAACTCATTGGCGGTAAGCGCACCTTCGCTAGAGAAGGAAACATAGAAATTGCCCAAGTCACCCAACTGTACCTTGGTACCGTTCAGCAACATTTCGCGGAGGCAGTCCACCGCCATGGTGAGTACGGCAGCAATGTCGGAACGTTTGTACACACAACCATGCGTGGCGATGTGCTTGGCGAACTGGTCGAGGTTCATCACTTCATTGGTCTGGGCGCTCGCATAGTACTTGGCAGGCTCGTTCTTTTCCATCGGATTGTAACGGGCAGAAACACTGTAATTCAGCATAATACGTAAGTTTTTTTTAATGGTTAAACAATCGTTTTTTTTGATGTACATCTTTCGCCGGAAAGACGTATCGTCTTACCTCGACAAGACGTATGGTCTTACTGGAGCAAGACGTATCATCTTCCGGCGACAATTCAAAGATACGACATGCGGAGGACGTGTTTGTGAACCCTTGTCCGATGGTATGAAAGGATGTGAGATAGAGTAGGTTAAAATGTTGTATATGAGGTAGATTATTTGTATCTTTATCTCATTAAAACGAGAAAAGACATGAAAGTAGAAGAAGAAAAAGAATGGCGAATCCGCCCTTATTACAAAAGTGAACTGGCACAGGCCTATGCACCTTACCTGGCCACCGGCTCTGCCTTGAACCGCTTGGCGCTATGGATTAGACTCAATGAACCGCTCAGCACCGCCTTGAAGCAAACGGGCTACCGCAGCAAACAGCGAACTTTTACCTCCAAGCAAGTCGCCCTGATTTTTGAGCACCTGGGGGAACCGTGAGTGAAACTGCTGATTTATAGAGCAAATAATTTGGAAAACTAATCGGATTTTCGTACGTTTGCGATGTAAAATACTAAACAGAATCATTATGGGAACAAAAGAAACAACAAAAGCGAGTAACGTCAAGATACAAGACTTACGGGACTCTGAAACCAAAAAGGAAACCAAAAAGCCTTTCAAACTGACTATCGTATCTAAAGAAGAATTGGAAAAACTACGCATTCCGGTATATCCTTACATTTTATAATATATATGTAATAGCTTCTAACACTATTTGTCATTCAGACGACCGAAAGGAAGAAGAATGACAAGTAGTGTTAACTGATATATCATTCCCTTTTTTTATCAAGTAAAGATTTCCCCCTGTACGGTGCATTGATCCAGTTTCTTCCCTAGCCAACAACTATTGTCGAACGGGACCTTGGGGTTGGGAAGGTCGAGGGACTTGGGAGCAATGAAGTTCACGAAGCGGCCGTTGTGCGTGTTGTAGTAGAACGACGCTACACCCGGCTGACCGAGGTGTCGGAACTTCACCTTCTGCACATGTATCCGCGTGACTCCCTGCGTACGGTTCCGCTCGATAGCAAGACCGAAATCGGCTTTGTTGAAGAACGATGCCGAACCGCTGATGTCGTACATCGTGGGAACGGGATACAGCCCCGTGGCTGGATCCTTCTTCATCTTGGTAGGGTGAGCAGCAAGTATCACCAGCACCTGTCGCCGACGGGCAAAACTCCGGAGCTTTTCCAGAAACTCGCTGATGTATTGCGTCTCGCTCTGTCCTGTCGGGATGAGATGCTCCAGGCAGTTGTACGGGTCGAGAATGAGTACCCGGATACCCTTTCGCCGTACCAGCATCTCCGCCTTTTCCAATATCGTATCCACGCGATAGCCTTCTTCGGGCAGGATATCGAAGAAATTGCGCGAGAGATAGCGCAATCCCGATTCATACTCCAGTTCACTCATCACCCCTTGTTGGAAAGGCTTCCCGACCAACTTTTCCATGAGCTTGGGGATGTGCAGGGTTATGGGGAAATTCTCCGGACTGAACCACGCACAGCGCCAGTCGTACCGAATGGATAGGCGTATCGCTACCTCGTCCAGGAACTCACTCTTGCCATCACCGGGAATCCCTGTGACAATCATCAGACGACCCGTTTCCACGCTCAAATGGTCGTCCAGTTCGCCCATGCCGAGGACGGCTCCTTTCTGAAGACCTTTTTCGAAAAGAGCGGCCAGGTCGTCTTCTACATCGGCAGCGGTGAACACGCCTTCCATGGGTACTTCCGGTGCTTCGTTCAAGGCTTTTTGCAAGGATGCTACACCACCTTTCATCAGCAGTTCGTTGGCATCCTTGCAGCCGGGACCATAGCTCACGATACGACAGCGTTCTTCGCCCAACCGACGGACGAGTTCGGCGCGGAGTTCCAGTCCTTTGGTATCGGTATCGGCGGCGATGTACACCGTCCGCTTGTTTTCGAAATGCGTTTCCATGAAATCGTCGAGGAAGGTCAGGTTGGTCTGGGCACCGTTGGGTACGCTGACTACATCGTCCCGTCCTGCCACGAGGAAGGCCAAGGCATCCATTTCGCCTTCGGTGATGATACATTCCGAGGTATCGCGGATGTGGTCGATGCGCCACGGCACGAGTCGGGCACCGCTTTCGAGCATGAAGTTTTTTGCTCCGTCGCGGTACTTGCGGTTGATGAGTTCGCCGTCGACCGTATAGGGAAAGACGATGCAGCGTTCCACGTTGCCTGTTTGTGGGAGGGTACGGCATACCTTGGTGATGTTTTCTTTGGTCAGCACTTCGGCGGGTATACCTCGGGTAGAAAACCAGGTCCGCATGTTTTCGTCCAGCGGTTGTTCGTTGGTGAGTGGACCGGGCTTTCTGTAGTCTTTTGGGGCTGGTGGTTGGGGCGCTGCCGTTGCCGGTGTGTGGTATAGCTTTTCGGTTTGTCCGAAGAAGAAGGATTTTCCACAGTGGTGACAGTGTGCGATGCACTTTTCCCAGTCGACGGACAGGGATTTGTCCCGTTTGTTGGTTCTCTCGTTGTGGCAGGCCGGACAGTACTGTTTTTCCTTCCGTTTGCCGGTTGTGGCGGTTAGGCCAAGTTCTTTTAGTTTGTTGTAATCGATTTTCATATTTTTATGTATTCTTTTCATTTTTCTTTTGCCCGAACAAAAGAAAAACGAAACAAAAAGAAAATTCGCCGTCTGCATTTTTTTGCCTACTCCGGCGCTTTATTCCGCTAAACAAAAAGAACTCGCTTCGCTCAAACAGCTTTTTGTTTTTAACGCTCCATAAAGCACCTCCGCTTAACGGCAAAAAAAAGAGGCCGGACCTTAATGTTTTCTTGATTTGGGATGCAATACTGCTTCGCTCGTTGCGGTGGGTGTTATTTGTACTCTCTTTCTTTTGTCATCCAGAACGGAACGTAGTGGAGTGAAGGATCTCGAATACATTCACGTTAATGAATTACTGTATGCCACCGAGATTTTCGTACAGAGTCTTCAACTACTCTCCCCCTTGTGAAGGTGGAGAAAAACGAAACCATCCACCTCAAACAGCGAAGCGCATTTGAGTTCCCCGTTGGAGACCCGGCATTTAGTGGAGAAGCGTGAAGAAATTTTTGCCTTTTCCCGTGAAGAAGAAAAAGCTGTTTGAGCGTTAGCGAGTTCTTTTTCTTTAGGGAAAAGGTGAAAATTTTAGCTTCGGAACGGGAGCCGGCAGTCTTTCTTTTTTGTTATCTTTTTTCTTTCTGCTGCCAGAAAGAAAAAAGTAATAGCGGTCAGAACGAAAAAAGTAATAGCACATTGAGAAAGAAAGAATTCAGAAAACCCATTCCTTCCGCAAAGGATTCCAATTCGCCTGATCATTCGGCCTTGGCGGCGCATCATCCGGAATCGGAACATCACAATACGAACGCTTCCCCGTTTCCGGATCCCGAAACTCAAACCGATAAGGATCAAGCACCTCCGTTTCACGCAAATAACAAACCAGTTTCTTGAAAGTCGCACTACCCGGAGTATTGAAAAAACAAAAATACCGCTTGGCATCCGTAGGCGACTGAATATCCTTCTCGTTTCCAATAGCCTGCACATGTTGTTTGAAAAGATTTAACACCTCATCGAAACGTCTGACAAAAGCCTGCCCCAATCCACTGCGCATCGCCATGATCTCCTTCCATTGCTCCTCCTCTTGAAGCGCATTCACATGACGTTCCCAAGCAGGCGTCTCAGGAATAGAAAAATCACCACCATCATCACCCTTATCTTCTTCTTTTGATGATGATGATACTTTTACTTTTACTTTTCCTTTTACTTTATCAAAAGATATTGTATCAGAGGCATTACTGATTTCCAGCGACTTAGCAGCTCTTTTCTTCTGCTTATACGCCTCAAATCGCGCTCTTCTATCTTCCAAAGGCTTCATCAATTCGTTCAATTTAGGCGAATAAAACGTAAAATCATCGCAAATAAACAAACCGTAATTGTTTATGATGTTGAGTAGTTTGGGAAGGCGTATGTTCAGTTGTCTTCTCAAGGATTTCAGGTTACGAAAATCGCCGATGTAATCGTCTTGCGTGCGTAGATACTCCATGACGGCCCAATAAATACCATAACCTGTCATACCTTCTTTCTCGATGAGGTGCATTACTTCCGTAGTGTTCCGCATACTAACCTCGTGCGGAATGTATTGGTCTCGTTTCATAATTGATTAATTAAGTTTTTCATAACGCCACAAATGTAAGTGATTGTCAGCAAAGGATTGCTTTCTTATAATTCCCATAAATCGACGGTTGTTTCTTCGCAAGAGAAACTACATAACTGTCCGTCAGGAGTAGTTTTTCGGCAGCCGCAAGCATCCCTTGCCATCGGTCCCATTCCTCGGGTTTCATGGCTCCCGGCAACGGATGATCCGACAGGCACTCCTTGTTCAGGCAATGCAAGTCATATCCCGTCCGCACCACCTTGTTCAGGTGATTGTTGAACGTTCTTTCCTTGTCTTCCAGCTCGATGCGGCATCCGTCTTTCAGGAAAGAATAATACTGCTTGTTGATTTGGTTATGCTTCAAGCTGGGCGCCAGACCGAGCTTGATCAAGGCACAGTACACCGACAAGAGGAAATCAGTCTCTCCATAGCCTTCTCCCTCTACTTCCATCAGCCTTGTCCTTTGATTGAAATGGCAATGATGCAACTGCCCAATGCATTGAGCCAGTTGCTGCCGGTCTACCCAATCGTGGAAGATGTGGGTTTTCGGTCTGCCTTTGCTTCTGGAAGGAACGGCTTCCGTAGTTTCTGTTGCCAACTGCTTGATGATTGCATCAAGCTCATTTCTCATCGCTTCGAGTTTTCTGATAATTTGTTTCATAATCTTGAGTTTTTGCGAGAGAAGAAAGCTGTCAGAAAAACGGCCCGAAGTCTAGAATCCTTCCTCCATCCTGCTTCACTCAAGTAAATCTTTTTTATTAATTTTAAAGGTTTTCGAAGGATGAAGTTAAGAAGCATAAATAACATTCAAAAGCGTTTTTATTATGTTTAACAATGGGAACGTTTGCGAAAACAATTTTAAAGATTGGGTACGTTCTCAAAGTTTAATGGATGTTAACGAAAAAGACGCTAAAGGATAAATATTTTGATAAAAGCATGGTTAATAAAGAATAATTTATTTTCTTTGCAAATGAATTGTAAGTTCCGGGGGAACTTATCTAGACTACTCTTTCTGATGTTATAACCTCTTGGAAATCAATAATAATAACTTCTACTCAAACAATCGTATTCTTTTCGGGTTACAATAAAAATGAAAAAAAGAAGTCCCTTCTAGTCTTCTTGCTTTCACATTCGTGGTTGAATTTTAACCTATGAATTGTTAATCGATAAAGGAAAGGAATATGGGAAAAATTAAGTATCGACCTGTTTATAATAGAAAGAGAAAACTAAACTCACAGGGTAAAGCGTTACTGCAGGTAGAAGCCTATCTTTCCGGTAAGAGGGCTTGTTTTTCTACCCACATTTATTTGACACCTCGACAATGGAATGAAAAGCGATGTAAGGTAGTTCATCATCCGGAGGCAGATTCGTTGAATTACATGCTCCAAGCCTTCGTGATGGAACTGGAACATCGGGAAATGGAGTTGTGGAGGAAAGGAGTGGAGGTTACACTAGAACTGCTGAAACAAGCATTGCGACCGGAAGCGTCGTCATCGTTTCTGGATTTTGTCAAGTTGGAACTGGATACTGCCCGTCTGAAGGAAAGTACGAGAAAGAATCAGGAATCCACTTGGAAACTGCTAGGAACCTTCCAACCCAAGCTGAAATTCGAAGGAGTGAGTCTTCGCTTTATTCAGGAGTTTGTAAGCTACATGGAAGGGAAAGGTTTCGGTATTAATACCATTGCCAAACATTTGAAACATCTGCGAACTTTCGTCAATTGGGCCATAGCCAAAGGCAATATAAAGGACGAGGATTATCCGTTCCGACGCTACCGGATCAAAATGGAAAACGGTAGACATTCTTATTTGACACCAGAAGAGATGAAACGGCTGGAGGATTTGGATTTGGCTGAAGGATACCGGTCGTTACAGCATACCCTGGATGCTTTCTTGTTCTGTTGTTATACAGGGTTGCGCTATTCGGATTTTGTTCATTTATCGGAAAAGAATATGGTCAGCCTGGAAGGGAAAAGGTGGATTGTCTTTTCTTCTGTGAAGACGGGAGTGGAAGTCCGGCTTCCGGTGTATCTGCTCTTTGATGGAAAGGCATGCCGTCTGTTGGATAAGTATGAGGGCCATTGGAATGAGTTCTTTTCGCTCAAGTCGAATACTTGTGTGAACCATGAACTTCATAGTATCGGGAAGCTGGCAGGCGTCGAGAAGCATTTTACTTTTCATACGGCGAGACATACCAATGCTACCTTGTTGATTTATCGTGGGGCGAATATCACTACGGTTCAGAAGTTATTGGGACATCGGAGCGTTACGACGACTGAAATTTATAGCGAGATTATGGGGAAGACCATTGTGCGGGATTTGACGAAGAGTATTGTGTAAAAGAAAAAGAATGTGGATGTGCGTTTTTACACATCCACATTCTTTTATGAAGCTATCTCCTTGGCAATTCCTGTTGCCTGTCGGATACGGTCTGCCATACCGATGCCTCCCTTGATGTTTCCTGCCAGGATGAGGCCCGGGTAGCGGATTTGCAATTCCTCAATCATCTTGAAGCGGGCTTCGCTGCTCTTTTCGTATTGCGGAATCGCCTTCTGATGACGATGAATTTTGATCAAGTCCGGTTGGGCATCTGCCGGGAATTTCAGCATGGAATGGATGTTCTTCAGAATCATGTCCTTCAGTTTTTCATCACTCCAATCCAACATATCCGCATGTCTTACACCTCCGATGAAGAACGAGAACAAGGCGCCTTCCTCCGGTGAACGGCCCACGAAGCAAGCCGACGGGAAGAGAATACCCAATACATCTCTTTTTTCTTTGGAAGGTACCAAGCCGCCGAAGGCTCCGAACTGCAAGCCTCGGGTGTTGTGGAAACCGACACTCGCCTGGATAATCGGAGCATAATGCAAGTTGCTGATCTGACCGATGTCTTCCTTCGGAATGAACGGCAAGAGGTCGGGGAGGGCGTATGCTCCACAAGTGGTCACCACCTTGTTGGCGATGAGGGATTGTTCGCCCTCTGGAGTACGATAGTTGATGAGCCATTGCTTGTCTTGTGGCTGAATTTTCACTTCGCTTGCCGAGAGGGTAATCTGTTCCTTTCCAATGGCTTTGACCAAAGCTTCGGCCAATCTTTCCAGACCACCTACGGCAGAGAATACCTTCTTGGTAGCCAGTTTATCGCGTTCGCTCTTCGGGAGTTTCGCCTTGGCGATGGAACCTTTGATGAAGCTACCGTAATCTTGCTCCAGGTTGTAGAGCTTCGGGAGGGCATGACGAGTCACCAACGTGTGAGGATTGCCGGCATATACACCCGAAAGGAAAGGGTCGACGGCATAGTCTACGAAGGACTTTCCCAAACGGCGGGCAGCCAGTTCGGCCACCGATTCATCCGGGTTGGTTCCCTTGGCACGGAAAGGTTCACCCAAGATACGGAACTTGTCGTACAGGGTGAAGAGGGGAGTGGTAACGGCACTCACCAATCCCGATGGAAGAGCATGGAACTTATTGCCTTTCCAAATCCAACGCTTCTTGGATTCTTCGCGGGCAGTTTCCAAGGTACAGTCCGGTGAGAGCGCTGCAAAGAGTTCGGCTACTTCGGGATAGGATACTACACCGGTATTGGGACCGCTTTCGTACACGAATCCGTTTTCCTGGAAGGTACGGATCTGTCCGCCTGCCCGGTCTTGTCTTTCGATGATCTGTATCTTCTTGCCGGCACGGGTGAGCCAGAAAGCGGTGGTGAGTCCGGTCAGTCCGGCTCCGATGATTGCTATGTCGATGTGTGTATGATTCATAATTAGTTATTGTCTTATTCTTTTTGTCATTTATACAGGTTTCGAGAATGATTTATCGGTTTTCAGCATAAGCTTGTCGAGGGAAGCAGCTACATTCCGCACGAAGAGCTTTCCTTCAGAAGTCATGCAGATGTGATCGGCATCCCAAGTGATGAGACCGTCCTGGGCGAATTCCTGTAAGCGCTGCTCGTCGTAGGCGGTGGCTTGCTTGATAGCTTCTACGGACAATGAAAGACGTTGCGCTAACTCTTTCCAACGGATGGTGTAATTACACATCAGCATCTCGATGACTTCGCGGGTGATCTGTTCATCCTTGTTCAAGGCATATCCTTTGGCTACCGGTAAGTGACCGTTGTCCAATTGCTCGATGTATTCCGGGATGCTCTTGGTATTCTGGATATAGGCAGTACCCAACTGGCTGATACCGGTCACACCGAACGCATACACTTGTCCGGTGGTACGACGGGTGCAGTATCCCTGGAAATTGCGGTGCAACTGACCGTTCTTCAAGGCGATGGAAAGCTCGTCGTCTTCCCGCACGAAATGATCCAAACCAATCGGCTGATAACTGGCGTTGCAAAGCACTTCGCGAGCCGCTTCGAACATCTGGCTCTTCACTTCGCCTTGTGGCAAGCCGTATTGTTCGAGCACCTTCTGACGAGGGAACGCCCAAGGAACATGTGCATAAGAGAAGGTCACCAAGCGGTCCGGTTGGAGTTCCACGGCCTTTTCGATGCTACGGGTAAAGCTTTCCACGGTCTGATGCGGCAAGCCATACAAGAAGTCCATATTGACACTCGCACCGGCCTTCCGGAGAATGGTCATGATATCGGCTACCGGCATGGCAGGTGCCTTGCGATGTACTGCCTCCAGGACCTTTTCATCGAAGTCCTGAATACCGAGGCTGAATCGGTTGAATCCGGCTTCGACCAAGGCTTCCCAATCCTTTTCGTTCATCCAACCGGCATGGCACTCGATGGCGATTTCCGGTCTTTCGATGGTCTCGAAAGCCTCCAATACATGTTTGTTCAAGGCTGCCAATTCGGAAGCAGGCAAGAAGGTCGGTGTACCGCCACCGTAATGGATTTGGGAAATCTTTCGGTTCTCCCGGATGAGAGGAAGCACCAAGTCGATTTCCTTGTGCAAGGCGGCAACGTATCTTTCCAACGTGTTGTCTTCGGGAGCGGCATACGAGTTGCATCCGCAGTAGTGGCACAATCTTCTACAGAAAGGGATGTGGAAATAGAAGGACAAGAGTTCGGGTTGTTCTTCGTTGGACGCGATAATGGCATCCTTGTATTCCTGTTCGCCAAAGTTCTCGTGGAAGAAGTTGGCTGGTGGATAGCTCGTGTAGCGAGGTACCGGGATATTGTATTTATCGATCAGCTTTTGCATTGATTTATGATGTATGATTTATGATTTATGATTCTCTTTCCGAAATACGGTTAAAATATACACTAATGATGTCACGGCGATACAAGTTTCGAAGAAGAAAAGCCCGTGATAGCCGGTCATATCGGCGATGCGTCCACTCAAGATAGCCATGATCATCCCGCTGAGGTGGGTGATGACCGTCTGGATGGTAAAGTCGGTTCCTTCCCGTCCCGGACGCACACAGTCCATGGCGGTGGTGTACACCACAATGGTAGCCATGCCATAGCTTCCCCACAAGAGGAAGATGCCTCCGTAAAGCAACGGGGTAGTAGGCTGTGTATAACTCAATGCCAGGAAATAAAGGGTAGCGGTCAGCACAAAGACGGAGAACAGGATACGCGCTCTCCAACGACCGATCTTGTGGATAATCATCCCACCTGCAAAGGCGGAGATGAAGCCCACGAACGTACCGGCTACACCACTCATCATGCCGATTTCCTGGACGCTATATCCCAAGTCGACCAGCCACGGACGAACCATGGCCAAGGTACCGATCAAGCCTGAATAATAGAGGAAAAGGAAGCCGATCTGCTTCCAGATGCCGCGTTGGGTGAAGAAGTAAAGTACATCGGCTTTCTTGGCCCGTTGTTGCGGAAGCTTGGGGGTAATCTGAATGCCTTTGTTGAAGAACAGCGGCAATAGCATGACCAAAACAAATACCGCCAAGCAAGGCAGCAAGCTGTTCCAACCAATCTGATGGAAGAGCAACAGGAGAACACCGCTACCTACCATGGAGCCTCCAAAACTACCCATGGACTGCATACTGTTCACCATACTCTTGTCCTTCCGACTGAACGAAAGCACTGCCAAGGCATCGGTTGCAATGTCTTGGGTAGCCGAAGCGATGAACGAGATGATAATCAGTGTCAGGATGGTATAGAAATCCGTCTTGAAATCGAGCAAGGCCACCGAGAAGATTAGGATGGCATAAATCAGCTCAGACGAGAAAATCCAGCGCTTGTAATCGCCCGTGGTGGCGGTGTGTCTGTCGATAATCGGCGACCAAAGGAACTTGACTATCCAAGGCAATTTGATGAGTTGCAACAACCCGATGGCCGAGAGGGTAAAGTTCTCCTGGCGCATCATCACCGGGATGACCGTCGAGAAGAAGCTCATCGGAATGGTCTGGGCGATGTACAGACAAAAGAATGTGGCTAAATTGTATGTCTTTTCTTTGTTGATCATGGCTTAAAACTGAATTTGAATGTTTCCTCCGAGGGTAAAAGGGCGTCCGGCTTGCGCCAATCCATTTCCTCCACTCTCGAAGTAATAGCTGTTATAATGCGTATTCGTGATATTCTTTGCCCAAAGTGCCAAAGTTACGATGCCTTTGGTCGCGGAAATCTTACCGTTCAACAATCCGTAGGAATCCTGCTTCTTCCGGTTGTCTTCCTTCCAATAGATAGGTCCCGTTTGGGTGAAGTTAGCACTGAAGGTCAGGCGTTCGATGAGGCTGCACGGATTGAAAACAGTGTAATCCACACCTAGAGCCAGCGTATGCTTCGGTACTAACGGAAGATAATTTCCATTGTAATTGATACCCTTGCGCTCATCCTCGTATTTCTTGAAGGTAGCATGGGTATATCCATAATTGAGTTGGAACATCAAACCATTGATGGGGTTTCCTTGGAAGCTGAATTCGAATCCCTTGCTTACGCTTTTTCCCGCATTGCGGAGCAATTGACCGTTTTGAGTAGCCAACATCTGATAGATTTGTTGGTTGCGCCAATCGATCCAGAAGAGGGCAAACTCGGCACTGAAACGCTTGTCCACAAACGGATGCTTGGCTCCAATTTCATAGTTCCAGCTCGTTTCCGGCTCGAAAGTACGGTCTTCTTCCTGCTCGAACGAAGTGTTGAATCCACCGGTTTTGTAGCCTTTGGTGACACTGGCATATACCAAACCCGAAGAAGGGAAGATGTATTCCAAGGTGAACTTCGGAGTCAGTTGACTGAAGCTGAGGTCGCTCTTGAACTGGTCCACCAACGTTTGATTACCATTGGTTATCTTGTGGTAGATGTAATCGTTCGAAGCCTTTTCGTAATCGTATCGCAAACCGAAGGTGAACGAAAGTCCTTTCACGAACAAGTCATCGAAGGTGGATTGGTGATACAAAGCGGCTCCGTATGTCGGGATATCGTATTGTTTCAAAGTAGTATATCCTTTGGCCAGGTAATCCATCGGTACGGTATTGTCCACGCCTTGCCAGAAGCCGAATACACCGAACAACCATTTGTATCGGGTGTTGGTGGTCGATTTGATGTTGAACTCTTCCGAGAACATCTTCTGCTTCATGTCCTGCTTGGCAAAGTAAGTGCTGTTCGGGGTGAAGTCCTGGTCGATGCCTTGGTGGTCGGAAATATATTGGAAAGCTGCCTGATTCTGGATGCTGTATCCTTTTCCTTCCCATTTGACGCTCAAACCGGTAGTGGAAATGCTTCGCTTGTAGAAACTGTAATCGTTGTAGTTCACTTCACCCGGGCGGAGCGTTTCGGGATCGCATACCGCATATGGATAACCGCCCTGATTCAACCGGTCGTACGTGCTGGTCAAGCCGAAAGAAAGTTGCTCTTTCGGTTGCCATTCCAGGCGGATGCGTGCAGAGCCCGATTGGCTGTCATCGGCTTTCTCGCCCGTGTATTGGTTGGTGAAGAATCCGTCCGTCTGGTTGTAATTTCCCGAGATAGCAATGCCGAATTTCTCACCCAACTTCTGATAATGCGACACGTTGTAGTTCTGTTGCATGTAGCTTCCAAGCGAAGCCCCGATAGTTGTTCCTTCGTAACGGAGAGGCGATTTCGTGTAGATATTGATAATGCCTCCCATGGTGTTTCTTCCGTAGAGAGTACCCTGTGGACCACGAAGCACTTCCATGCGAGCAATCTCGCTGAAGTCGAAATCGAAAGCCGACTTCTCGAAGTAGGGGATACCGTCCACGTACAATCCCACCGAAGGCGAATTGATCTTCGAACCGATGCCACGGATAAACACCGGGGAGGTCAACTTCGAGCCATAGTCGGGCATGAACAGATTCGGGATGAAACTACTGAGATCCTTGATAGTTACCGCATTCTTGTTCCGGATAGCCGTACCGGTCAGGGTCGATGCAGCCATGGGAGCCACCTTCAAATCCTGCTGTTGCTTGAAAGCTTGGATGACCACTTCGTTCATCTGAATATCTCGCATCGAGAACGTATCCTCCCGGGCGACTTGTTGACTCCAAGCCGCCTGTATGCATAGAACCGATAATACGATTATCCAAATGGATTGCTTCATTAGTAGTCCGTTATAAAGTTTCATGTTGCAAAATAACGTCAACTAACCGATGTATGCAATCCTAATAAATGAGGATTTTTAGTTGATTTTAGCCAAAATCTGCTCTCCATGTGTCTTTGTCTTGATTTCTTTCGGCAAGAATATCTGTTCGACTACCCCTTCTTCATTTAGGATGAAAGTGGTACGGAAAGTCCCCATGTACTTGCGTCCATACATGCTTTTTTCACCCCACACACCCATGGCTTCCACCAGTTTCTTGTCGGTATCGGCAATGAGGGTAAACGGAAGGTCGTACTTCTCAATGAACTTCTGGTGTGATTTTTCATTATCCACACTCACGCCAATCACTTCGTATCCCTTGGCTTTCAGTTCGGCGTAATTGTCGCGAAGGCTGCATGCTTCGGCGGTACATCCCGAGGTATTGTCCTTCGGGTAGAAATAGAGTACCACTTTCTTTCCCTGATAGTTGCTCAGCAAGATTTCTTCACCTTTTTCGTTGATGCCCAAGACTTCCGGGGCTTTATCTCCTATGTTCATAATCTGTTCTTTTTGATTTGGTTGGCGAAAATACACAAATAAGCGGATATAAACAATAGCTTGGCTTTTAAAAAGGTGGATGATTATTGGCTTTCTCAAGTGTTTTGCCTACTTTTGTCGAAACGAATCAATTACCCTCGAATCCATGAAAAACACCCGTATAGCCACAATAGACGTATTCCGTGCCGTCACCATGTTCCTGATGTTGTTTGTGAACGATATTCCCGGATTGAAAAAAATCCCTCATTGGATGCTTCATGCCCAGATGGACGAAGACATGTTGGGCTTCTCCGATATCATTTTTCCTTGTTTCTTGTTTGTCATGGGGATGTCCGTTCCGTTTGCTATCTTGAAACGGGAGGAGAAAGGGGAGTCGATAGGGAATACGTTATTGCATATCTTGGAGCGTACGGTTGCACTGATAGTCATGGGGCTTTTCACCGTGAACCTCGGTTCGTATGACGGGGCAGCAACGGGATTGCCTTATGCATGGTATGTCATCTTGTTGGTCATATCCATTTTCTTGATATGGAATCTTTACCCCAAAGCTACAGGTATGCGGAAGCGTCTGTTCCAAGGCATGAAGATAGCGGGTATCCTGCTGATGGTCGGTCTTTTCTGTATCTATGAAGGAAAGAATGGGGCTGTCTTTGCCCCGAAGTGGTGGGGGATTCTAGGGTTGATCGGTTGGACGTATTTGGTGACCACTATTGTCTTTTTGATTGTCCGTATCCGGTTGGTTTATATGACATTGGCTTGGCTGTTGTTCTTGGCATTGACGGTTTTGTCACACAATGGCATGTTGGATTTATCGTCTCTTCCAAGTGATATGACACACCATGCTTTGGGTGTATCAGGGGCCTTTGCTTCCGTCTTGTTGATTCATTGGGGCGATCGTGAACATCCGTTCAAGTTTATTGGAACCATGATAGGATTGGGCGTATTGATGATGATCTTGTTCTTCGTTTCTCATCCGTATTGGATTATCTCGAAGATTCAAGCCACTCCGACATGGCTCTTCGTTTGCAATGCCATTTCCTTCTTCATGGTTGCCTTCTTTTACTACCTCACTGATGTGAAACGAAAAACCGATTGGTTTATGATTATCAAGCCGGCTGGTACGGTGACGCTTACTTGTTACATCATCCCATACTTTTGGTATGCCGTCCAGCGTTTGTTGGAATTTCACTATCCGTCCTTCTTGTGTGCCGGTGTACCAGGCTTGTGCCGTTCGTTGTTGTTCTCGTTGGTAGTGGTGTGGATTGCCGGTGCGTTGCTGAAGGTGAATGTAAGGTTGAAGATTTGATGAATTATGCATGGATTGACTATTGAAGAACTCGAACTTTTGTGTTCTCTATTTGCCCGTCAGAAGGAGATAGAGCAAGTCATTTTGTATGGTTCCCGTGCTAAAGGTACGCATAAGCCTTTCTCAGATGTAGATATTACCTTGTTGGGTATTGGATTGTCCCGCTCTCACTTGAATCGTTTGATGGCTGATATTGATGAATCCTCTTTGCCTTATTTCTTTGACGTTTCCATTTTGAGCAAAATTACCCATCCAGATTTGAGGGAACAAATTGAAAAGACGGGTGTGGTGTTGTATCGGCGTGAGGACAATTCTTTGGTGGGCGGAGCCTTGATTCACCAAAATACTACCTTGCTGACATGTTCCCATTCCTCTTCTGTCATTTGAGGAAATCGGGTAAGAAGTGTTTGCTTAATTTCTTTTTCCCAACGTGAATCAATCAGTTCACTCCAACCTTCATCGTCCAAATGGAGTAGATATTTACGAATGTCTATTTTATCTTTCCTGCTTTTCATCAGATTTAATGCAATTCTTTCAATGCGTTTGTTAAAGAATCATACCATTGGGCAAAACGCGGACACTTGTTATAGATTTTCTCAAATCCAAGAATTTCAATGATGTCTTCGCTATCACCAACTTTGTGATAGTCGAATATTTTCATCAATCGTTTGGACGGTGAAGTATCTCTACCTCCGTTAATGTCCTCTGGATTTGGGTATTCGTCATTGATTGATTGTATTTTAGCTAAGTTTTCTTTATCATCTATTAAAAATTCAAATCCTTCCATACCGGAAAATAACAAAGCTTCAAATTCATATTTTTGGATGTAAGGAATGAATGTTTGTAGATTAGGGATGGAAGTCTTTAAATCTTCTTTCATGGCAGACTCCACGTCATCAATGGCGTTTCCGTCTGTTGTATGTCCAGGGAAGGAGGTAGGCAGACGGAAGAAATCAAAAAAAGTAGTAGTTATGCTAACTCCTTGTGAAGCAAAACTTCTTATGTCGTTCTTCAAGTATTCGTAATTAACGTTCCCGCCTTTTTTGTTTAATTGTCTATTAGTCATAATTTTACATACTTCTATCGACCAAGGCGTGGTAATTCCTTCGCTTGTGATATATTCGTAAAGTTTAGGGATGATAAGACGATTCATTAATTTCACTTCGCTATCACCTTCTACTAATATAACAAGTCTTTTTCCTACCATATTTCCCGTTGTTTAAAGTTGTCCTCCAATCAAGTTCTTTTCCCAAAGTTCACCAGTGCTATATTCATCCAACCATACGGATAAATTCGCTTTATTCAATCTGCGGAAGCACGATGCATGGTCTTTCATGTCTACGGCAATGATGTCGTCGGCGTCAAAATTATCTACCAAATTGACGGATTGGGTAGAAATGATAACTTGTGACTTAGTCGATACCTTTTTTATCAGTGTAGCCAATCTATTTATGGCTTGTGGATGTAAACCTAATTCAGGCTCGTCGATAATGATGGTTTGTGGAGGTTCCGGTTGCAACAACAAAGTTGCTAAACAGATGAACCGGAGGGTGCCATCGGACAACTGATATGCGTTGAAATAAGTATCTTCTGCTCCTTTTTGTTTCCACTCTAAACGAATCGTTTCTTCATTCAGGCGATTGGGTTTCAGGTTGAAGGAGTCGAAGAATGGAGAGACAGCTTTGACATTCATTTCAATACGCTTGAAATGCTTGGGATGCTTCTCTTGTAAAAAATATAAGAAAGCTGCAATATTCTCTCCGTCATATCTCAAGAATGTATTGTCGTGAAGTTTGGACCACCCTTTCATGGGCGATTTGTCACCTGCATCATGAAAATGATAAACCTTGAATTGGCTTAGTAGGATTTGTAGCCAAGTAGGTACTTTTTCTCCTTTGATAAATACAGAAGGTAAATCTTTCCATTGTTGCTCGTGTAATGAAGCATAACTATTCCTCATTATCAAATTGTCTTGTGCTTCTTCTAGCTTGATATTGAACTCGTTTTGATAACCATTTTTTTCAAAGTGCATCTCAATTACAATTTTGCTTGTTCTCTTCTTTCCCATATAAAGCAATGTGTTGGCACCACCTTTCTTGATGACATAGTCTTGAAGTTCATCCTCAAAAATACTACGCAACAAATTGAATGTGGAAATGAAATTGGTTTTCCCTATTCCATTTCCTCCTATCAATACGTTTATCGGCATTAACTCAATGTCTTGGTTCTTGATGGACTTGTAGCCTTCTATATGTAGCTTGGTTATCATATAACGATTCTTTATTTGCTAAATGCAAAAGTAAGATAATAGTTTCAGATTAACAAGATTGGTTTGATTTTCTTGTTTAATATGCATTCATTTTTGAAGAAAAACAACGATTCATTTCCTTTTCTCGAATTACTTCTTTACCTTTTTTCCAATGATGGTTGGGAATAGAGAATAATTTCTCCTTTTGCCGGGGTTGCCGACCTTGCCGGCCTTTTACATAACTTCTATTGACTATATTTTATAATATAATATTTTATAATAAACGATACTCTATCATAATATATATAAAAACAGGTGGCAAGGTCGGCAACCCCGGCAATCAAGGCTGTTTCCGGCGACAGATAGGGGGCATATGCCTGTGCCAGTACGGGCTTCCGCCGAAGGATGTATGGTCTTATCGTAGTAAGACGTATCGTCTTTCTACGAATGCCCGTACAGCGTGGAAGATGGACTAGCCCTCTTCACAAGGGGGAGGTTAAAGTGTCAACAAGTATATCATTCCCATTTAATAATCAACCCGATAATACTCCAACAAAACCTTATACCGATCTTGTGCCGTGAGACAAGTATCCCGCAAATATCCTTTAATGTCCGGCCATTGTTGTAAGCCACGGTAATAAAACATTTTCAAATCATCGGTGATGATGAAAGGAACATGTCCATTTGCCATGCATTCTTTGAACATGATGAGTCGACCAACACGTCCGTTTCCATCTTGGAAGGGGTGGATACATTCGAAACGATGATGTAAGTCCAAAATGTCATCGAACGACTTTTGTTTTTTGGCATTGTATTCTTTGAGCAATGCTTTCATTTCCTTGCTTACATCCTCCGGAAGACAGGTTTCTCGACCACTCACTTCATTAGGTAATCGTTTGTATTCACCCACAGCAAACCAATCCTTTCGACTGTCCGATGTGCCTGATTTGAGTATTCGATGTAATTCCTTGATAAATGCTTCAGAAAGCTTTTCTTCGGTCCGTTCGATGATGAGGTCGATGCATCGGAAGTGATTAGTGGTTTCTATGATGTCGTCCACATTGATGCTTTCTTCCGTTATTCCAATGGTGTTCGTTTCGAAGATATAACGGGTTTGTTCGTGAGTAAGTCGACTTCCTTCGATATGATTGGAGTTGTAGGTAAGGTCGATTTGTGTCCGGTGATAAATGCCGCCTTTTAGCTTCATTTGTTGTTGTTCACGAAGAATGGCTAGTAGTGGCATAATTTTCTTACCCGAAGACTTGCGTGAAGGCAATGTGGCATCTTCGGGTATATTCCATGTCTTGCCGGTCAGGAATGCACCTTCTATTTTCCCTGTTGCACAATAGTTTCGTGCCGTACGTTCCGATATGCCATACTTCTCGGCAAATTCTCCTACTGATATATACTTCATGATTCTTCGTTTATCGGCAAGTTTTATCGCAGATACTAGGTGCAAATGTAGTATTTCTTGCCGATAT
>SUXY01000030.1 GCA_015060705.1 Bacteroides sp.
ACTATCTTTAATTGCTACTCCGTAGAAGATGTTATCTTCAAGAACAACGAAGTGAGCGGCGTGGTAGTCAACTGGACTCCTGTACTGAGAGAAGGCATGCATGTAGACCCGCTCAACATTCTGGCGAAATGTGTTATCGACGGAACCGGACATGACAGCGAAATGTGCCGGACGGTAGCCCGTAAGAATGGTATCCGACTCGCCACTGATACAGGAGATGTCATCGGTGAACGTTCATTGGATGTGGTAGCCGGTGAAGAGGAAGTGGTCAATGGCACGAAGGAGATTTATCCAGGTCTCTATGTTTGCGGTATGGCGGCTTCTGCGGTTAGTGGTACTCCTCGCATGGGACCGATCTTCGGCGGTATGCTCCTTTCCGGTAAGAAAGTGGCCGATCTCATCATTGAAAAAATGAAGAAATGAGAATCATCGCCATTACATCGCCTAAGGTCATAGAGGATGATGTCTTTCTGATCCAACGTTTATTGGAGAAGGGTATCGACACGATTCACCTAAGGAAACCTGATTCCGGCATTCACGAATGCCGGAAATTACTCGAAGCATTGACTCCCGAGCAGAGAACGAAAATCATCATTCACGATTATCCCGAACTGTATGAGGAGTTCTCGTTGAAAGGTATTCATGTAAACAAAAATGTACCCATTCTACCGAGTGACTACAAGGGATATCGGACACGTTCTTGTCATTCGTTGGAAGAAGTCCAGCGACACAAGAACGAATATGATTACGTGTTTCTTAGTCCTATCTTCGATAGCATTTCGAAAGTCGGTCATCGGTCGGGATTCACGAAGGAAGAGTTGTTGGAAGCTTCGGCTACAGGCATCATCGACGAGAAAGTCATAGCCTTAGGCGGTGTGACATTCGACAAAATAGCCGATTTGAAAGCGTTGAATTTTGGTGGTGTAGCAATGATTGGAAGCATTTATCATCGAAATGCTTTATGCAAACTTAATCATGGTGCCCTTATTTAAAAGGGTACCATGTTTACATTTCCTATTCCTTTTTTGTACCTTTGCCCCACAAATAAACATAGGAAGCAAAATGATAGGAACCATTGTAAATACCTGCACCATCATCGTAGGCAGTATCGTAGGCGCTGCGATGAACAGAGGAATTAAGGAAAAATATAAGGATACATTATACACAGGATTAGGATTGGCTTGTTTGGGCATCGGTCTGAATGCCGTGATCAGCAATTTCAGCAAGAGCGAATATCCGGTGCTGTTCATTGTATCGATTGCCATAGGAAGTGTGGTCGGTACCGCACTGAACTTGGACGGACGGTTCGCCGATATCATCAACAAGCGCTCAAAGGGCAAGCAGAACAACAACCTTGCCGATGGGCTGTCCACCGCCATTTTGCTCTATTGCATCGGTCCACTCGCCATGCTCGGTCCGGTCATCAGTGCACTGAAAGGTGACAACACCTTCCTCTACACCAATGCGACACTCGACTTGGTGACATCTGCCGTCTTTGCCAGTACTTATGGCATCTGGATGATACTAGCCGCCCCCGTTCTCTTTTGTTGGCAAGGCATGTTCTATCTGATAGCGAAGATATCGAGCACCGCCATCAGTGAAGCACTCATGGCGGAATTACTGATTGTAGGTGGACTGATGATTGTCGCTTCGGGACTCTCTTTGCTCAAATTGAAGGACTGCAAGACATTGAACATGCTGCCTTCGTTGCTCGTACCTGTTTTGTGTTTTTTGGTAAAAAGCCTGATTTGATTCTGCACATTGATTATCTATTCTTCAGCGGTTGCCAAATATATGTATCCCCCAAATACATCATCACAATAATCATGGCAGTCATTAACTCTGCCAATGGCATTGCCAACCATATACCCTCCGTCCCTAGAAGTTGAGGTAAAAAGATGAAACTTGGGACGAGCAGGGCGAAGCCTCGCAGGAATACGAAAACCGTTGCCCGCTTGATTTGCTCCACGCTCTGGTAGTAACCGACAATCGCTACATTGAGGATGAAGGAAACAATACCCGTAGCAAAATAAGGAAAGCCTTCAATGGCTATCTTACCCGCCTCGCTTGTCGTATCCACAAACAGTGCAACCAGTTTGTCGGGGATAAATATAAAGAGCAATGCCACGACTGAACCGATAGCGATGGAGGTGAAAAGAAGCAACTTGCGAGCCTCCCTAATCTCTTTCCATCGGGAAATGCCGTAGTTTAACTGATGATGGGTTGTGCCGACTGAGCAACGGCATTGCCCATCATAAAGAAGAATGGAGCATAGTAGCATGCAATGCCGAAAGCGCCCACACCTGCATCGCCCAGATACTTCATAAAGACAAGATTGCCCACAAATATCAATACGCCAAGCGTCAGCTCGCCAAAGAGCGACGATGAGCCTATCTTGCACTGATAGCCGATATTGCGAAGAGCCAGAATCAAGCTCTTTCGGCTTAATTTCAACGATACAAGCCGCAATGTGTCAGCAAAGAACAGCAGATATGCCAAGGCCATGACACCGCCCACGATGATGCTTAATGAGGTGGCGATGGCAGCTCCTTTCACTCCCATACCCAGCGGGAAGATGAACACCCAATCGAGCACGGCATTGAGGACAGCCGGTATGATATTGCACCACATGGCATAGCGTGGCGAGCCATCCAATCGGATAATGAAGAGTCCTATCATGCTCCACATCTGAAAGAAATAACTCGGCATAATCCATCGCAAGTAGTCCACGACCTGTGGCATCAGCGTATCCGATGCTCCGAGTATCTTTGCCGTCTGCATAGGAAAAGCCAGTATCCCAGCCAAGATAATAGTAACAAACAACGATGTGAGGATGATTGCCTGCGAGATATTGAGCCGTGCTACCTTTGTGTTCTGTCGTGACAGATGAATGGATGCCACTACTGAACAACCTGCACCTATCATCAACCCGATGCCCGACATTATCTGATAGATGGGCACAACGATATTTACCGCTGCTACACCATCAGCCCCCACACCATGGCCTACAAAAATGCCGTCGATAGCGGTTACGGCAGATATGGATATCGTTCCCAACAAAGTCGGGACAAGCAATTTCAGGAACAGTGTCGAAACTCTATCCCTCTCGAAATCTATTGCATCTCTTTTCATCAGAAACTCTTTCGATAAATGTAGGTAAGGTAGTCGTTAGCATCAGTTTTCCATTCGTCGCTCTTGAATTCGGCTACTTTTTCGAAACCGTGGTGGGCATAGTATCCATGATTGCACGATGAGTCTGTCCAAAGATAGAGACTTTCGTATCCGTTGGCCTTTGCCTGAGCGATAATTTCTTTTAGTAGTTGCTTACCACAACCCTGTACGGCGGAGATAAAGAACGAAAGATACAAATCCTTGTCCGCCTGCATATATCGATAGACCTTGGGCGAAGTCTTTCCAAAGTAGTCTCGCAAAGCCAATGCTTCCTCACGCTGCTTCTCGTTGAATGTAGGCATCCATTCGTCCAACCACTCGTTGTAGCCGTTGCCTTGTGTAATGTTTCCAGCCAATATACAACCCACCATCTTGCCTCCGTCGGTAATCTTGAAGGCGTATGGCGCACCATACCATCCGTAGCGGATAATGTACTCGCACATCAGCAGTCCGAATTTTTCGCCCTGACCATTGGCAGCGTGTCCCTCGCCCCATACGGGATATGCCAATAGGGCGGCTTCACAAATATCTTCTTCTGTAAATCTTTCTATCTTCATTGTTCCTATCTTTTTTTTGGGTGCAAAGATACAAGACAAAGACAAAGGGATATATATACAAATCAATCCCAATAAGGTACTTTTCGATACATCGGTTAAAACATGAAAGATTTTTAGCCTATCTTTGTAGCATAAATCAAGAATATGGATAATTTGCAGATAGGAATGATAGCCGACGGAGGCAGAACAGGACAGACAGATTTCAAAGCCTATGGAAGCAACCGCATAGGTATCAGTGGTTGTATGGTCCTGCTTGTCGATAGCGGTTGTGCCATTGTATCGGTGGGCTTCAGACGAAGAGTCCTTCGCCAAGGGATGATGACCGTGTTGTTTTATGACGACACATTCTGGATAGAGCGTAGCAGCAACACTTTTCTTTGCAGGTATGTGGTTCTTGCCGATGATAATGTGCAAGAGGCCATTTACAAGCTCGCATCGCCTTATTTCTGGGACTCCTTGACGGAGAATCCATTGCTTCGTCCCGATAGTAAGCAATGGGAACTGTTGGAGGCTTGGTATGAACAGACGGTGTGGATATGCCGCAATCTTGCCAACGAATATATCAACCCGATGCTTCGCAACAACATCTATAACCTCTTTATGGCTATGGATAGTGAAATGATGCAAGGTGACGAGATGGAGAAGAGAAGTATCAGCCGAAGCCGACGGTTGATAATCAAATTCTTGAAACTTGTCGCACAGCATTTCCGTACCACTCGCGAAGTGTCATTCTATGCCCAGCAACTATGCATCACGACAACTTATCTTTATAAGCTGACACACAGACGATGGAACTTGTCTCCCAAGGAACTGATTGACCAACAGACCATCTGCGAGATTAAGACGCTGTTATCAAACACGGACATGTCTGTCAAGGAGATAGCTGCCACGCTTCACTTTGAAGATACACCCTATTTGTGCCGATACTTCAGACAGCGCACGGGGATGTCGCCAATGGAGTATAGGAACCATACATCGTGTAGTTGATGATGAGAAGTCTGATGGACACTTTGGTGTGAACATCACTCCGCTACCGGATAACCTATCGGATGATAAATCAACGGAAGCATGGTAGAAGGCAACTCCAAGGCTTCGCGTACGGCATCAATATCCATCTTGGGAGCACAAGGGACTGTAGCCAAACCGGCAGCTACGCAATACAAGGCAATGTTCTGCGATACATAACCGGCATCCATCGCACCGAACATTTCCGTACGATACCCTTGAATACGGTTGAACTTGGTCTGATCGCTAACCAATAAAATGACCGGCTTGTCCAAAATGAATTTGTTGAAGTTGGCGATGAACGGACGGATATCGGTATCACTCACCTTTTCCAACTGCTTTTCTTTCGGCAAGTAATGATAGGCTCCATCCCCCTTACACACATAGAGTTCGATGTCCTGTGCATTGATAGCCGAAGGAGCAGTACGACGACCATCTTCCCGATTCACCCCATTGGCAGCCCAAAGAATTTTCAGCAACATTTCATCACTTACTTGTTGGTTACTATATTGGCGCACCGAGCGACGGTTTTGTAAAATGTCTTCCAATACTTGTGCTTGATTCACTTCGGTGGAATTACTCTGACATCCCGACAGGATACATGCAGAGACCACAATCAACATAAAAAGTTTCTTCATAAGGTATATTTCTTTGTTTTTATTTCTCCAAAGATACACTATTTTTTTCAAACAAGGAACGAGGAGATTACATGTCATTCAACACAAAGGACTGCCTAGAAATAATTTCCGAACAGTCCTTTACACCCAATACATCTTACCGCTTGTCCATCACACCCAATTCCATCCACTTGCTTGGATCGAAGTGGCTCTTCACCAGTCGCTTGGCACTCATCATATTCTTCTTTACGCCTTCCAACTTACGGTTAGCAAGGGCAGCTTTTCGGCTGACTTCCTCACGCAAAGCTTCTACCTCGGCATTCATGCGTGCAGCCTCATCGGCTGCTGCTTCCAATGCTTGTATCTGCTCCATAGTTATACCTAAACGGGAGTTGATCAACTCGTAATTCGACTTCAACCCTGCCGCCAAAAACTGGGCTTTCTTTACTTGTTCTGCATAAACTTTTGCCATAATCTGATTTTATTCTAAAGGTTATTATTCGTATAGTTTCACTTTCTTGTCCAACTGGTAGCGGATACGGATTTCCGAAGGAATATAACGGAATTGATGCTCGCGAAGAACTTCCAGAATATCGGCATCGGGATGCTGGTTGAGATAAATCATGAGTTTCTGGACATTGTTGATGTTCAAGCCCTTGTTCCACAAATCCATGAATGTACGCAAGGGCCACAACACCTGTTTGTCGCGATGCCGCAACCCCTTCCGACGCAAATGATAGAACTCCCCTTCCTGCGGTGTTTCACGGCGACGAAGCATTGGCAAAGAATGTACACGATTCATCCATTCCATGACTTCCACCTTTTCCGACAATCCTTCTTGCTGACAAATAATCTCCACCAAACGATTACGGACCCTCTGTGAACTCCACAACTCCTCCCCATTCACTTCTGCCGCTTTAATGGTACAACAAAGGGCATAGTCATTGCTGTCACTCAAGCATATATCAATGCCTCCCGATCCTTTCTGATGAAAATACAATTGACCGAATCGGCCGGATTGCAACTTCCAAATTTCATCATTTGTTTTAGGGTCTATCATGCACTGCATATTGGTATCCACATACGGAGGAACCGCTTTCCGGTTCACATAGTAGATTTCTATATCCTTAGGAAGCAGCGTCAGATAGCCTCCCGCCGAGATGCAATAATTCGTCAAAACAAGTTCATTGATACGTTGCAACAAAGGTAGATGTCCTCCTTTGGCATTCAACAATTCATACACACTTTTCTTCAGTTCTTCCATATCTTTTTCATTGATTTCGAATTAAAAATACGAAAAAAAGTGCAAAGTTGTAACCCTTATTTTGTCGATATAAGGCATAAAATAATTCGCAAACAGCTATTTGTCAACCATTTGCGAATTACTAAACTTTGTTAATCCATAATTATTCAACCACCGGTTTTTCTTTCGGACGTCTTCGGTTTGCAAGTGCATAAAGCAACCGCAAAGTAGGTATCGGCTTCTTCACATGCTTCTTGAAACGGGAGCCAGCCAAGAGTATCAGGACACCAATCCCGAAGATGAAGGTATAGCCATAGAGTTCCTGTAAGGTAGCGACCATGGCATCTGTAGCCGTAAAGTTGGCTGATAGATAACGATTCATCAGTCCGGTGATGCCATGCTGATAGAGGGAATCACCGATGGGAGAACCAATACCGGTACGGACAAAGCCCAAGATACAAAGTACCTGAAAATAGTTCTTGAATGGGGCAGTTGCCTGGATATAGACCGTCAAAGCTATGAATATGGCCAGATGCCCAAAACCACAACACATCAACGGAAGGTAAAGTTTCTCGATGTTGGTATACGGGGTTACCAAAAAATACATCGATGCCACATACACCAATATCATAGCAAATCCGAAAAACGTAATCAGCTTATGCGACCACTTCAAGCGGATAAGTGCATACCACGAGAAAGCGGCTCCCAACAACGAGCCGAAAAACTCGAACCATTTCAGGGTACTCAGGTTCAGTGCATCCCAATGCAGTACGGCTCCGGTATAAGTATTCTGAAGGGTATTCTTGGATGCCAACAAAATAGCTAAAAACAGGAATGCCAGCAACAGATTCGTGAGATTGTTCACTCGGAAAGCAGCTGCCTCCAGAAACGGATGTCGGATGTAAGTCATCCGGGCAATGTTGAAACCCAAGGCAATGCAACAGGCTCCCATGGCTATACGGATATACGGCGAATGGAACCAATCGAGCTGATAGCCATACTGCACCACAAAGATAGCGGAAAGGATGAATATCGCCCACAACACCATACCCAGCCAATCGATACCCAGCAACGGCATCTTCGGCATGGGGCGGAAAGGCCTCATCAGAATACCTGCCATGAGAATGACCATCAGCAACAGACCGATAGCCAACCAATGCAAGTGCTGCCAATCGTAATAATAAATGAGCTGCATGCTGATGGCATCGAACACATGAATCACCCCCAAAACCACGAAAAATACAAACGATAGGAATACAGGATAATTATAGGTAGGCGTAATCTTCGGAAGAATGTTGGAGAAACATTCGAAGGTACCATACAGACGGAAGAAACCCGCAATGAATCCCAAAACAACCAACAAGAAGGGCTGGTCAACCAAAGGTACCACCAAGTTGCACACCGCCAATCCTGCTGCCGCTACCATCAATGAAGTCCGATTGGTAAAACAGAACTTCAGACGGAAAGCCAACGGGAAATAGAGGGTGAGTCCAATCAGTACAGCATGGCTCATCATTTTCACATCGTTCATGGTCAGGGAGTATTCGCCCTGCATCTGACTCATGGCCGTAAAGTACATTCCATTGGAAAACTGAAAAGCCACGAGAAAGAGAATGTACACCCAGAATCGGTACTTGTCGGGTACCCACTCCTTAAAATTCATGAACCGGAAAGGTCCTTGTTGCCAAGCCATATCAATTCAATACGTTACATTCTACATTCATGCCCGCACCCAACTGCTCCAACATCTTCGGGTCGTTTCCTTCGGTAAAGACAATCTTCACCGGAATACGCTGCTCCACCTTCACAAAGTTACCGGTCGAATTGTCCGGTGAGATATGCGAGTATTGGGCACCGGTTGCATTCGAAATAGCTTCTACCTTTCCCTCAAAAGTATAGCTTGGGAAGGCATCGACTTCGATTTCCACCTGATCACCTACCTGGATGTTTTCACGTTGGGTTTCCCGATAGTTGGCAATGACCCACTTGTCACTACGATCGATGACCGAGAACAAAGGTTTTCCCGGCATCATCAACTCTCCTACCTGAATGTTCTTGCGCGACATGGTACCGCTACAAGGAGCCAAGACTACGGTATAAGACAGATTCAGTTCCGCCAAATCGAGCGCTGCTTTGGCCACTTCGATACGGAGTTCGTTCTGTTCCAACCGTTGGGTTTGTTCGGTCTTCACCAAGCTGGTGCTACGCTTCTGTCGCTTCATGGTTTCCAACTTGGCCTTCAAGGATTCGTACTTGGTCTGAATACCCTCGAATTGTTGTTGGGTAACCGCCTTATTATCCAACAATACCTTGAAACGGTTGTAGTCGGCTTCAGCATTCTTCATCAGGATTTCCACTTCCTGCATACCGGCATCGGTTACCGAAAGATTGTTCTGAATGGTAGAAATACCCGTTTCCATAGCGGTCTTTCCTACCAAGGCATTCTGATAATCCGCCTTGGCTTGTGCCAAACGGAGACGATATTCGCTGTCCTCAATCAGAACCAAGGTATCCCCTTTCTGTACCGGTTGGAATTCCTCAAAACGGATTTCCTTGATGAAACCTTGTACACGAGCTGCTACCGGCACGATGTTCTGACGGATTTGGGCATTGTTGGTATATTCCCCACCGATGTGGATAAAAAGGGAAGCAATCCAGGCGATTCCACCGAGAATGAAAGCAATAATGACAATATTGGCGATGATTTTTTTTCTTTTCTTGTCCATGAGATGACACATTTTAAAGGGTTCCTGAAATGTAATGGAGTTTATAATAGTTATAGACGATATTGATACGGGCATTCACGGCCTGCAACTCAGCATCCAACTTCTGCGAAGATGCATCCAGCAAGTCGGTTATCAATGCCAAATCATTGGCATACCGATAATTCACGACATCGTAGTTCTGAGAAGCCAGTTCCACACTCTTCTGCTTGGTTTCGAGTAAGGTATAGGCTTCCTTGTACTTGATATGAGCCGCTTCCATACCGAGTTTGATTTGTTCTTGAGCCACCTGCATTTCTTCCTTTGCCTTCTGAATACCCAACTTGTCCGCTCTGATTTTCTTGTTGGCTTTATAAAGATTGCCGATGCTATACTGGATACCTACACCTACCGCCCAATAATTGAAATTCTTGTTGATAGCCGGAATCTCAATGGTTACCGGTCCGGTCAGGTTGTTCATGGCGAAAAGAGCCACCTTCGGCAAGCGGTCGGATTGGGAGATTTTCTTTTTCTGCTCGCTCATTCGGATAGCCGTTTCTGCCATTTGGAGAGGAATAGCAGAATGAAGCGCTTCTTCCTGCCATACCCAAGCATCCTTTTCTTCCAACGAATGAATTTCAATGGTACCAGCCTGGATTTCCACCGTCTTTGGCAGTCCCAATGCATTGGTCAGCTGATTGTTCAGAATCTGCTTGGCATTCAGCAATTGGGTTTTCATATAATTCAAGTTCTGCAACTGCAATTCGTAACGGGTCATATCGTTATGCAGAACCGTTCCTTGCTCATGACGGATACGCATGTCCTTCAAGACCTTTTCCGTCTGGGCAATGTGGCTGTCGAACACCTTCAACTGATTGTCCAACTTACATAATTCCAAATAATTGCCAACAATCAGAAAGCGTACTTCCTGACGGTTACGTTCGGCATCCAAGCCCGCAATCTGCGCTTGCAATTCCGAAAGCTTCACTCCACTCTGAATGGCACCACCGGCATAAATCACCTGTGACACTTCGAGTGCAAAATTATTGCCGAAGTCCGGAATCTCTGCTTTGAAGGAGTTGCCGAAATCCCGATCCAAAATGGTACCATCACCATTATACGAAAACGAAAGCGAAGCGTCAATAGAGGGAAGATAAGCATTCTTTGCCACCTTGACATTTTCCTCAGCCTGCTTCACCGCGGTAGTATGAGCCTTTATACGACTATTGTTCTGCTCTGCCAGTTCGAACATCTGTCCGATGGTCAGGTTTTGTTTTTCAACGGTCTGAGCGCATACTTGATTAGTACATAGCGTCCACAAAAGGGAGGCTATGAGAAAACAAGTTTTTCTCATGCTGATAATGAATAAAAATATAAATGATTAGTATAGACGGAGGGGAACCAAATCTTCACTAAATGATTTGGTTGAAAGGATGTTCATTCCCCCAAATAGAGACCTTGGGCGAACTGCAAAGTGTGTATGTATGACCGATATTGAACATCTTTTCCGAATTTTCGGCAAAATTAGACAAAAAAGGAACAGGTTGTGACCTTGCAGGATAATAGTATTAGTTTCTTTTAACAGAAAGAATGGCTGCCTTGGGATCACTTTCCCTAGCAGCCATAGACGATTATTCTATTTTACTTCATATCAAAATCAATCAAGATAGGCATGTGGTCAGACGGACGCCAGAAGTTCGAAAGGTTTTGAGGATCACGAACCGGAGTTGTATAATCGTCCCAAATCACATCAGCAAAAACAATCCGGTCATACAACGGTTGGGTACAATACACATAGTCGATACGGGCTTTCTTGCTTCCGATAGTAGGTTTGAACTCATTCGGATACTTTTCCTTGATGACATCGATGTAAGAAGTGTTTGCCTTGATGTAATCATGTACCAAAAGTTTCGGATCATTATCCGCATAACCATAGACCTCATTGTCCACCCGTGAACGCGAATTGAAATCGCCCATCATCATCCAAAGCTGATTTTCCGCTTCTGTAACCTTTCCAATTGTGTTCTCACAAATGTACTGAATTTCCTTGGCACGGTACTTGTCACCACCCTGTTCCGCCTTGGAAGCCTCACGGTCTTCCGCCCGGTAAGCATAAGCATGCGGCCAAGTGTGTAGCGTCACAATATTGACAGTCTTTCCTTCCACTTCAATGGTAGCCCAACCGGCACCATGAGATACGATGATATTTTCGTCACCCACGATTTTATCCACATACTGGATAGGATATTTCGAAGTGATAACTTGCGGATAGCTATCCCGATAACCGCCTATTCCCCAATACGAATGTCCATAGCGTGCAGCCAATTCACCCCAATGTTCCACGAGGTAACGGTCTGCCTTGTCGAGAGGTTGGTCTGAATCGGTTTTCCAGATAGATTGCGCTTCACACCACACACATACATCCGGATATTTCGACTTGACAAACTCCACGAAACGGTCGTAATTGTCATTCTGTCCGTCCCACATTCCATTCTGAATATTCCAATGGAGCAATCGGAATGTCTTTACCTCAGGCTCGGTACATCCTATCATCATGACGGTAGCCAATAGAACCGTCATCATTGCCAAAACTTGTTTTCTCATATTCATTCCTTTATCTATTTCAGATTAGTCTCTCTCCCACAAAGATATAATAAAGAAATGAAAAACTGAAAAAGAGAATGCGTATCTTTGTAGAACAAATGCTTTCATCGAACGGTAAATATTACAAGACCGATGTCGCCACTACCCAACAACTTTTCCGCCTTATCATTTAAACAGGTAAAATTACAAGACATCAAAATTTCATAACTCTCTCTTAAAAGTAAAAAGGCTGCCTCCCTTTACAGGAAGCAGCCTTTACCTTTATATCGTATAAAGAATTAGCAGCTCAACTTGCCATCAGAACCAAGCACGTTGATGATTTTGTGCTTGTACATCTTTTCCATGTTGTCACGAGCTGGACCCAAATACTTACGTGGGTCGAATTCAGCTGGCTTTTCAGCGAAAGTCTGACGGATAGCAGCAGTCATAGCCAAACGAGAGTCAGAGTCGATGTTGATCTTACATACAGCCGACTTAGCTGATTCACGCAACCATTCTTCTGGAATACCGATAGCAGCCTTCAATGCACCACCGTACTTGTTGATAGTTTCAACTTCGTCCTGAGGAACTGAAGAAGAACCGTGCAATACGATTGGGAAACCAGGCAACTTAGCTTCAACAGCTTTCAATACGTCGAATGCCAATGGAGGAGGAACCATGCGACCAGTTTCTGGGTCGATAGTACATTGTTCCGGAGTAAACTTGTAAGCACCGTGAGAAGTACCGATTGAGATAGCCAATGAGTCACAACCTGTGCGAGTAGCGAAATCGATTACTTCTTCTGGATCAGTATATGTGTGGTGGTCTGAAGAAACTTCGTCTTCAACGCCTGCCAATACACCAAGTTCACCTTCTACAGTTACGTCGAATTGGTGAGCGTATTCAACTACCTTCTTAGTCAAAGCTACGTTTTCTTCGTAAGGCAAGTGAGAACCATCGATCATTACTGAAGAGAAACCTGAGTCGATACAGCTCTTGCAAGTTTCGAAAGTATCACCGTGGTCGAGGTGAAGAACGATTTCAGGCTTTTCGCAACCCAATTCCTTAGCGTATTCAACAGCACCCTGAGCCATGTAACGCAACAAAGTAGCGTTAGCATACTGACGAGCACCCTTAGAAACCTGCAAGATAACCGGAGACTTAGTTTCAACTGCAGCCTTGATGATAGCTTGCATCTGTTCCATGTTGTTGAAGTTGAACGCAGGGATAGCGTAACCACCTTCTACTGCCTTAGCAAACATTTCCTTAGTGTTTACCAAGCCTAATTCTTTGTAATTTACCATTGTTCTATAATGTTTAATAGTTAATGAATTCATTTCTTGTTGCAAATTTAATGATTAATGTTCAGATTCCCATGCTATTCCCCGTAAAAATATCGAATAAATTAGGCAGAAATAAAAAAAATGCATGTTTCTTTTTCTATTTCAAAGAAATACCTTACCTTTGCAGTCCGAAAATGAACCATTACACATTGTTGTTACCAAACAAGCAATAATAACAATAAAAATATATACTGAAATGAAAAAAGGACTTCATCCAGAAAACTACCGTCCGGTAGTATTCAAAGACATGTCAAACGGCGATATGTTCTTGTCTCGTTCAACTGTGAACACTAAGGAAACTATCGAATTCGAAGGCGAAACTTATCCATTGGTTAAGTTGGAAATCTCTAACACTTCTCACCCGTTCTATACTGGTAAGTCTAAGTTGGTGGATACAGCTGGTCGTGTAGATAAGTTCATGAGCCGCTACGGTAACCGCTTGAAGAAGTAATTTTGAACTTTGTGTTTAAAAATAAAAGGTTGAATCAAATGATTCAACCTTTTATTTTATCTGAACTTTCCTTCACTCCATTGATAAACAATCGGTTCCTTCCGCAAAATCGGCAATAACTTTTCCCGATCTTCCTTATTCAAGTAGTCGGGAGTAGTATAGATAAAGGTGAGAGACGCATCCTCCTTGGAAAGCGAAGCTTTCATCGGATGCATATCGGCTTTTTTCTTGATCAATACCGTTTCTTCAGTGAGCGTATCGACTGGCAGGTAGAAGGCATCGGTAGAAGGGAAGTGCAAGAAATCCTTGGCATTCAACTTCTTTGACCAATCGGATGTGTAGAAATGAATCTCGCTATCACAAGCCGAAGCACAAACGGTCTTCACCATACAGATGACTTTGATAGAATCGTTGACGGGAAGGAGCTTCATCTCCATGATACCCGCCGAAGAGGTCTGCATCTGTACATAGTCATCAGTCAACGCTTTCATCTCGACCGGATTGCCAAATCGATTGGTCACTTCTGCCTTCATGTTGCTATCCAAGAAGTCGATACAGTCTTCCTTGTTCACTTGAGACAACGTCGGAGCAATGGAGTCGGGCATCGCAATGAAAACCGACTTCATGTCTTGTGCAACCATAGATAGTACACAAAAGCAACCAACGATAATCAACAAACATCTTTTCATTTTCATCAAACACTTGGATGTTTATTTTGTTTTCGCCATTGGCAATTCTCTCGCTGTACGACTCTTCCAAATCAAGTACAAGCCCAAAGCAATCAACGGTAAGCTAAGCAACTGGCCGATATTGAGTGTCATACCCACTTCTTGTGCCACTTGAGGATTCTTCATGAATTCCAAAGCCAAACGTGTGCCGAAGAAAATCAAGAGACTCACACCAGTAATCAAGCCGACATACTTCTGCAAATGGAACTTATGATACATGACATACGACACCACACCCGCCGTCAAGCAATACAGCATTTCGTAAATCTGTGTAGGATGACAAGCCTGCCCCTCGTACAACTGATGCCACTCACGGGAACGGACGAACTCGAAGCCCCAAGGCATATCAGTAGGAAAGCCGAAGATTTCAGAATTCATCAAGTTACCGAAGCGAATGCAGAAGCAAAGCACCGCCACAGAAGGGATGATACGGTCGAACAACCACCATACACTCTGCTTGGTTATCTTCTTGGAATAGAGCCATGCCGCAAAGATGACGCCAAACACACCTCCATGACTCGCCAAGCCACCTTCCCAGATTTTCAAGATTTCTACCGGATTGGAAGTATAATAGTCCCATTGATAGAACAGGCAATGTCCTAGGCGGGCACCTACTACCACACTTATCAAGCTGTAGACAAACAACTTGTCCACCCATTCTTCCGGATACTTTTCCTTCTTGAATAACCATTCGGCATACTTGTAGGCGAGAATAAAGCCCAAGCCCCACATCAGACCATACCAACGGATCTGACGACCTCCTATTTCAAAAATAGTGGGATCAACATCCCAAACAATACTTGCTAGCATCTCTTCATCTATTATATTTATAATACCTTGTCATTCAGAGCGTAGCGAAGAATCTCGGAAGCATCCACGTTTATGTAACCGAGATTCTTCCTCCCTTCGGTCGTCTGAATGACAAAAACGGATTTACACCAAATGAGCAATCAACTCTTCACGATCGCCATGCAGCAAGTCAATCACCGGTACTTCAATCATGGTATAGCATCCCGGTTGCTGACGCATGGTAGCACGGGCACAACATACCATCACCTGAGCAGTCAACGCCGGATTGTTGATTTTCATATTAAACTCGAACAATTGGTTGTGGGTAGTACCCGATACACCCTTGCGCACCAAGTTCACACCATGGCCCACATCGTTCAAATCGTCCACACAAGGAACTTGCTTTACATGTGTTTCGTCGTTCACAAAGTATGGGTCTGCTTTGATAGCAGCTTCTACCGTCTTGAAATCGACACCTTCTTCCAATTCTACATACACCATACGGCGATGAATACCTGTACCGGTCGGAATGGTCATGGACAAGGCATCCTTCACGCCATCGATAGCACGAACAGCCACCGAGTGTCCCATGCTACGGCCCGGACCAAAATTAGTATAAGTAATGCCCTTCGGAGCAATGGCTTCCAACAATGTGCGAACAACAGAATCACTTCCCGGATCCCAACCGGCCGAGATAATGGCTACCGAACCATTCGCCTTGGCTGTTTCACCCAAAGAACGGCGAAGCGAAGTAATCTGTGTATGTATATCGAAACTATCAACAGTATTGATACCCATAGCGAGAATCTTCTTGGCTTGTACTTCTACCTGACGGGTCGGACTTGCCACGATAGCCACATCAACATCCTTCAATTCGGCAATGTCCTTTACCACTTCATAACTTGCCAACTCAGCAGGCTTGTTTTCGGCACCATTACGGCGAACAATACCTGCAATTTCAAAATCAGGAGCTACCTGAAGCGCTTCCACAACCGATTTACCTATATTACCGTAACCTACTACGGCTGCTCTAATTTTCTTCATTTTATTCTTGTTTTATAACCAATTTCTTTTTTATGGGCACAAAAATAGACAAATAGTTTTATACATAGACGTATGTAAAGCAAATATTTCTAAATTTGCAGAAGATAAATATATAAATAAGACTCAGATTATGATTGAATATATTAAAGGAGAGCTCGTTGAGACAACCCCAGCCCTTGCGGTAATCGACTGCAACGGCATAGGATATGGCATCAACATCTCCCTCAATACGTATTCTGCCATTCAAGGCAAACCCAACGTAAAACTTTACATTCACGAAGCCATTCGTGAAGATGCACATGTACTATATGGTTTTTCTACCAAGCAGGAGCGTGAATTGTTCTTGTTACTGATTTCGGTATCCGGTATCGGGGGCAATACGGCACGCATGATTTTATCGGCCCTCTCTCCCTCCGAACTATGTAATGTCATCAGCTCCGGCAACGACAAACTCTTGAAAAGCGTAAAAGGTATCGGACTCAAAACTGCCCAACGCATTATTGTGGATTTGAAAGACAAGATAGCCTCAACGGGAGTAGAAACAGTAGCAGGAAGTGTAGCTACCCTAACGCCAGCTCATTCGGAAGTTTACGAAGAAGCGGTTGCCGCCCTTACCATGCTAGGGTTTGCACCAGCCCCTTCACAAAAGGTGGTTACTGCCATCCTGAAAGAAGAGCCGGGACTGGCAGTAGAGAAAGTCATCAAGTTAGCTTTAAAAAGACTATAAAAAAAATCCCCGATTGGGGATTTTTTTATTCTTGAATTGCCTTTCCTTCTTCTATTTTGCGAGTCACGAACTGAATCTTCAAATTAGCCTCTTTCTGCTGTTTGCGGATTTCTTCCATGCCCGAAAGAATGCGAGCCAAATCGGTCAATTCAGCAATTGCCTTGCGGTCGTTCTTCTGCATGGCAGTCTTATAAGTCTTGTCACCGATAAAAGTCAATTGGATGTTCTTGTCTTGATTGGCAACAATGAAACCAACCACTCCACCGTCTTCACCCAGTTTATAATCAGCCTTTTCGATGGTACGGCCCAAATCGGTCGTAGTATAACTGTCCTTGGTAGTTGGAGTTTCAGCAAATGTATCGCCTACACTCACCTTCACCGACGTATGGTTCAAGTTGCCCCCTGCACAATAAATAGAAGTAAGCGACATTTCTCCCAATTCATTCACCTGACCACGCAAGAACGTGCGACCCGTATTCTTTTCCACCACTTGTGTAGGATAGAACCAATTACCGATTTCTTGATAAGCAGTATCTTTTTCAAGTACAAAGTTTCCTTTGATAGAATCTAGCTGTAACTGCTTTATCTGCATCATGCTGTCCAAATAAACCAACGTCTTGCGTTGTTCCTTCAAATCCACTTGTTGCATCAGCTTGATACCTTGCTTGCGAGCTTCAAATGCTTTGGGATATAACACCTTGATGCTATCAATCTGCAATTTTGCTTCACTGAAGTTCTCTTGCTGCAAAGCTGCTTCTGCTTTTTGGAGACGCATCTGAGCTTCCTTTTCCCCTCCATCACCACATCCGGTCAAAACCGCCAAGGCCAACAAGGCCGATAATCCTATCTTTTTCATCTCTATAACCTTTGATTGTGTGGGCAAAAATAGTAATTTTGCAGCTCAATACAACAAAAAATGGAACTGAAAGAACATTTCACAGGTAAGATTTTTCAATTGATATCCGAAACCGCCGACGAATTGGGACTCGAATGTTACGTGGTGGGAGGATATGTACGCGATATATTTTTAAACCGCCCTTCCAAAGACATCGATGTAGTGGTGGTGGGAAGCGGCATTGAGATAGCACAAGCTTTTGGCAAGAAATTGGGCCGTGGTGCACACGTTTCGGTTTTCCGCAATTTCGGTACTGCACAAGTGAAGTATCGGGATACGGAAGTAGAATTTGTGGGTGCCCGAAAGGAATCATATAGCCACGATAGCCGGAAGCCGGTAGTAGAGAACGGCACCCTCGAAGATGACCAGAACCGTCGCGACTTTACCATCAATGCCATGGCGGTATGCCTCAACCAGGCACGTTTCGGCGAGTTGGTAGACCCATTTGGAGGACTAGACGATTTGAAGGAGCGAACCATCCGTACACCTCTCGACCCGGATATCACCTTCAGCGACGACCCACTCCGCATGATGCGATGCATCCGTTTCGCCACCCAACTGAATTTCTATATCGACGATGAGACCTTCTATGCCTTGGAGCGTAACAAGGAACGCATCGAAATCATCTCCCGCGAACGAATTGCCGATGAGCTGAACAAGATACTTCTCTCTCCTATTCCTTCGAAGGGATTTGTAGAGTTGGATCGTTGTGGATTGCTTCCACTCATTTTCCCGGAATTGGCAGCTATGCAAGGCATCGAGACCAAGAACGGACGGGCACACAAGGACAATTTCTATCACACACTAGAAGTAGTGGACAACATTGCCAAGCATACCGACAATCTATGGCTTCGTTGGGCTACCTTGCTTCACGATATCGGTAAGCCTCGCACCAAGCGATGGGAACCCAAAGCCGGATGGACCTTCCACAACCATAATTACATCGGTGAGAAAATGATACCGGATATCTTCCGCAAAATGAAACTCCCGATGAACGAAAAGATGAAATACGTGCAGAAGTTGGTAGGACTCCACATGCGTCCTATCGTGATAGCCGACGAAGAAGTGACCGACTCAGCAGTACGACGACTCCTTTTCGAAGCCGGCGACGACATCGACGACTTGATGTTGCTCTGTGAAGCCGACATCACTTCGAAGAACGAAATGAAGAAACAGCGCTTCCTCGACAATTTCAAGTTGGTACGCCAAAAGCTGAAAGATTTGGAAGAAAAAGACCGTATCCGCAATTTCCAGCCACCGGTAGATGGAGCAGAAATCATGGAAGTATTCGGTTTGGAGCCGTGCCGTGAAGTGGGTTCGCTAAAATCGGCCATCAAGGATGCCATTCTGGACGGGATTATCCCCAACGAACACGATGCGGCTTTCGCCTTTATGCTAGACAAGGCAAAGAATATGGGACTAGAACCCAAGAAATAAAAAAAAGAAGGATGCGTTTTCGCATCCTTCTTTTTTTCTTATCAGAACAAGAACCTTAGCACATCATTGAAGTTCGCCCATATCAAGAGGCCGAACAAGAGAATCATACCGGTCATCTGGGCATATTCCATAAACTTGTCGCTAGGTTTGCGACGTGCAATGATTTCATACAAAAGGAACAATACGTGTCCACCATCAAGCGCCGGAATCGGCAAGATGTTCATGAACGCCAAGATAATGCTCAAGAAAGCAGTCATCTCCCAGAAACGATGCCAGTCCCATACCGACGGGAAAATACTGCCGATGGTACCGAAACCACCCACGCTCTTTGCACCTTCCTTGGTGAAGACATACTTCATGTCGTTGACATAGCCCTTCAATGTATTTACACCCAAGGCAATACCAGCCGGGAACGATTCAAAGAAACCATATTCCAACTTAGTCACCTTGTAATCCGCCAAAGCTGCAGAGCTAGCTCCTACCATGAACAAGGTATCGGTCTGCAAAGCTACGGTATCACGAACACCGGAACGGGAATATATCAAATTCAAATCCGCTACCTTTTTTCCTTCCGCTTCAGCATCCTGACGCAACGCATCCAATTGATAAATGAAAGCATTGTAAGAACTTAGCTCTTTTCCATTAATAGCCAACAAAACATCGCCCGGTTGGATACCGATAGCATCAAAAGGACGGCCCGGCATTACTGAATCCACCACATTTGGAATCAAAGGTTCTACAAAAGGAGGATTGTCCTTCGCCACATCCAACAAGCTTACTTCCGGCATGAAGATTTCCACTTCCTGACCTCCACGGTTCACCTTCACTACACGAGCTTCGGTGATGGCACGAAGCATATCCACGTTGAAGCGTTGCAACGGTTGGTCATCGGCACTCAACAAGATATCACCATCGCGGAAACCAATTTCTTCGGCATGCTCGTTGAACTCCATACCATGAGTCATGTCCTGCAAGGATACATACTGGTCGCCCCAAGTAAAGAGTGTCATGGAATAGATAAACAATGCCAACAGGAAGTTCATCATCACCCCGCCCACCATGATCAGCAAGCGCTGCCATGCCGGTTTGGCACGGAATTCCCAAGGTTCTACCGGATGATTCAAGTCTTCAGAACTCTGTGTCTCGTCCACCATACCGGCAATCTGAACATAGCCACCCAAAGGCAACCATCCCATACCATATTCCGTTTCACTATTCTTAGGCTTAAACTTGAACAACGAAAACCACGGGTCGAAGAACAAGTAGAATTTGGTCACACGGACCTTAAATAGTTTCGCAAAAAAGAAATGCCCTCCTTCGTGAATAATCACCAACAATGACAAGCTCATCATCAGCTGAAGGGCACGAATCAAAAATGTCTCCATTTATAGTTAATCAATTTAGTTATTATTCTATCCAATCAGGCTTTCCGCCATACGACGGGCTTCTGCATCCGTCGTTACATAATCTTCGTAAGTCGGTATTTGAATGAATGGCACCTTCGCCATGGTCTGTTCAATCACTTCACTCATGCGCAAGAACGAAATTTCATCTTTTAGGAAAGCGGAAACCACCACTTCATTGGCCGCATTGACAATGCACGCCATATTTCCTCCCCGATTCAACGCCTCGTATGCCAAAGCCAAACAACGGAAACGGTTGGTATCAGGCTGTTCGAATGTCAGTTCTTTCATGGTCGAGAAATCAAGACGGTCGAACGAAGCCTTGATGCGTTGCGGATAAGAGAAGGCATACTGAATAGGCAATCGCATATCCGGCATACCCAATTGAGCCTTCACCGCTCCGTCTTCGTATTGCACCATGGAGTGAATGACCGATTGCGGATGTACCACCACTTCGATTTGATCCGGACGTACGCCAAACAACCACTTGGCTTCGATAACTTCGAAACCTTTATTCATCATGGTAGCAGAATCGATGGTAATCTTGGCTCCCATGTCCCAATTCGGATGCTTCAATGCTTGTTCCTTCGTTACATGCTGCAATTGCTCCATGGTAAACGTACGGAAAGGACCACCCGATGCAGTCAATATTACCTTTTCCAATACATTGTTCGGTTCCAGACACTGGAAAATAGCCGAATGTTCCGAGTCAACCGGAAGAATCGGTGTATGGTATTGCTGTGCCAAGGCATTGATGAGTTCACCAGCTACCACGAGGGTTTCCTTATTGGCCAATGCAATCGCCTTTCCTGCCTTGATAGCATTCATGGTCGGTCGCAAACCGGCATATCCCACCATCGAAGCCAATACCACATCGATTGGTTTTGCTTCCACGATTTCACAAAGAGCATCAGCTCCCGCATAAACTTGGATTGGCAAGTCTGCCAACATTTCCTTCAACTGCAAGTATTTGGCTTCGTTAGCAATCACTACAGCTGCCGGCATGAATTTACGGGCTTGTTGTGCCAACAGTTCCACTTGGTTATTTGCCGTCAAGGCATATGCTTCATATAGTTCGGGATGTTCTTCAATTACCTGCAAGGCCTGTGTACCTATAGACCCTGTCGATCCCAATATCGCTATTTGTTTCTTTTTCATGGTCTTAAAACACTATATATTTAGAAGGGTCCAATGCCCGTCCTCTATTCCATATTTCAAAATGAAGATGAGGGCCTGTCGTCTTTTCTCCGGTATTACCTACCAAAGCAATTGCTTCACCAGCCTTAACCGTATCGCCCACCTTCTTCAACAACGAACCACAATGCTTGTAAATGGACACCAGATTCTGTCCATGCTGTACTTGGATAACATATCCAGTATCGGCAGTATAAGTAGCCAGAACTACCGTTCCATCCAACGTAGCCAACACGCTTTCATTCGGACTTGCGGCAATATCAATGCCAAAATGCTTTTTGTTCGCATCAAATTCCGATGAAATCATACCACGGGTAGGACGGAAAAAAATCAAGCCTGTAGTCGCCGGAGCATTGTCTATCGATGTCAAATTGTATCGTTCGGTTTCTTCGTATTGTTTGCGGAAATCCTCTTCCGCCTGGGTACGTTCCATCAGTTCTTCCGAACGGACCGCCGTCAATGAATCAATGCTATGAATGCTATCTGTTTTCACATTCCCGCTGATGATGTCCTGAATATTCATGATGTACATCCGTTGACGTTCCAGCATCCATTGCAACGAATCTGCACGTAAAGCATTCTGCACCACTTGCTCACGCACTTCGCTATTCATATACCCCGGCAGATAGTTACGCAAAGGAGTAAATGCAATAATCAGCGAAGCAATCAAGAAGATTACGGTCACAGCAGAAAGAAGTACAGACACACCATTCAACTTAGAAACATGGATACCCACGATTTCTTCCAACGTATTCTCATTGGTAATGGTCAGCTTGTACTTGAACTTGAAGTTCTTCCAAAATGCTTTTCGTTTATTCTTCATAATTATAATGTTCCAAAGTTACAACAAACCTTCAGGTACTTCTACCGTCAGACGTCTCTTTTTCTTTTCTAATTTGACAATAAACTCTTCATGAGCCGGCAAGAGGATTTCTTCCCCATCCGGTCGTTCAATGGAAAACAGCACATTCATTGTACTATCGTCTACCGCCACAATCTCACCCAAGTCTCCATGGTGCACATCCTTTACCTGGAAACCGACGAAATAGCCCCAAGTAGGGATGTCGTCCGAATCGTCTTCTTCCACAAACTTCAACGGGAAATAGACCTCTACATTCGTGAACTTACGCGCTTGTTCGGCCGTATCGATCTTTTCCAATTTTACCAAAGCAGACGTTTCTGAACGGAATCGGTATTCCTCTATAAAGAAAGGAACTAGAATACCATCCAACAAACATATCAGATATTCTCCATCTACCCGGTCAAAGATATCATCCGTAAACGTAAAGGACAACTCTCCTTTTACACCGTGTGGTTTATTGAACACACCTATTTTGAAAACTTCTTCCTTCTTTATCATAATCAAATTCTTGTTATTCTTGCACCCAACGCATTCAATCGTTGTTCGATGTTCTGATACCCTCTATCTATTTGTTCAATGTTGTGAATCCGGCTGATTCCTTCGGCGCTCATGGCTGCAATCAACATGGCTATACCTGCTCGGATATCCGGCGATGCCATTGTTCCGCCACGCAATGGGAACTGATGATCGTGTCCGATGACAACCGCCCGATGCGGATCACAAAGAATGATTTGAGCCCCCATATCTATCAACTTGTCCACAAAGAACAACCGGCTTTCGAACATCTTTTGATGAATGAGTACACTTCCTTTGGCTTGCGTAGCCACTACCAGAATCACACTCAACAAGTCGGGTGTCAATCCCGGCCAAGGAGCATCGGCAATAGTCATAATGGAACCGTCCATGAACGATTCGATTTGATAATGCTCCTGCTCAGGGATGAACAAATCGTCTCCCCGTTGTTCTATCCGGATACCCAATCGACGAAATGCATCGGGAATGATGCCCAAATTCTCAACAGACACATGTTTAATGGTTATTTCACTCCCAGTCATGGCTGCCATGCCAATGAAGCTACCCACTTCAATCATATCCGGCAATACCGTATGAGTACATCCGCCTAAGGCTTCCACTCCTTCGATGGTCAATAAGTTGGATGCAATACCAGAAATACGGGCACCCATGGTATTCAGCATCTTGCAGAGCTGTTGCAGATAAGGTTCACATGCCGCATTGTAAATCGTAGTCTTTCCCTTTGCCAATACGGCAGTCATCACGATATTGGCCGTACCTGTTACCGAAGCCTCATCCAATAGCAGATAGGTTCCATTCAATTCATCGGACGTAATTTGATAAACCCCACGGTCTGCATCGTACTGGAATTCGGCCCCCAATTTCTGAATACCCATAAAGTGAGTATCCAAACGACGACGACCGATCTTGTCTCCTCCCGGCTTTGAAATCATGGCCTTACCGAAGCGGGCAAGCAACGGACCCACCAACATCACCGAACCGCGAAGGCTTGAACATGTCTTTAAGAAGGCATCACTTTGGAGATAATCCAAATCCACACGATCAGCCTTGAATGAATAAGTAGACAGTCCTAATTTGGCAACCTTAACCCCCATGTCACGCAACAGCTGAATCAAGTTGTTCACATCCAGAATATCCGGCACATTGTTCACCACCACTTCTTCAGCAGTCAGCAAAACAGCACAAAGTACTTGCAGCACTTCGTTCTTGGCACCTTGCGGAGTAATCTCTCCATGCAACCGCTGTCCGCCTTCTATGACAAATGAAGCCATGGTTACGTCTGATAGAAAGTTAATGTTGTTGTTTCTTCTTCTGATTATTCTGCTTGCGCTGGTTATTGTTCTGTCTCCGTTGGTTATTGAATGTACGAGGTTCACCCAAACGCAAATCTTCCACTTTCAGGTCAATGGCACCATTGGAGTATTCACGAAGATCGTCTACAATCTTCTGATCTTCGACACCTTCCTTGTTCCAATTATTCAGATCTTTCTTCATCTGAATGGCCAACAATTTGATCAATTCCTTCTTTTCTTCTTCATCCTCGATTTCAACCGCCTTCTTTACCATTCCTTCCAAGAAACGGCCATAATGACGATAACGGAATGCATCAGTCGAATACTCCAAACGCTCCGGCTTGACAACCAAATCTTCCTTCTTAACGATCTCAAAAGGATAATCGATATCCAATTGGAAGTCGGACATTATGGCCAAATGATCCCAAAGCTTCCGCTTGAAATCGGGCACATCACGCAAATGAGGGAACATACCTCCCATAATGTTGACAATGGTATTGGCACAACGCTGACGTTCTTCTCTGTCTTCGATAGTCAAGGCGTGATCCACCATATTTTGTACACTTCTCCCATATTCGGGAAGTTCCATTTTCTTTCGCTGGGTATTATATTCCATATGCTCAAATTAGTTTCTTGGGTTGAGATGCCACGAACTCCTTCAAATAGAAAGGTTCAAAATAGGCAACGTCTTTAAAATCTTCTTTCGCCTTGGCTTTTTCTGCCAACGGGAACATCCATTTAGCCAATGGATAAATATTGTCAATGAAATGGGCATTGGGGTGCGTAATCTTCTCCCGACATTTCGCAGATCCATTACCGAAGAAGTACACCGGATGCTTTTCTAGAAATTCCAGATAAGAATTTTCATCCACAATATCGGCTGCAATTTCACGCTTCACATTCAACGCACGATCGTACAAAGCGGCATACACCTCCATACGACGGGCATCAATCATCGGACAAAGCAAAGCATCCTCCGGAAGTTCTTGCTGCAAAAGTACAGGCACACACATCACTTCCAAAGTCGGGATAGCAATCAACGGCAAATTTCGACCATAACAAATGCCTTTTGCCATGGAAACACCGATACGCAAGCCGGTATACGAACCCGGTCCACAACTTACCGCCACAGCATCGAGCACCATTCCATGACTGTCAACAAACGACAAAGCCTCATCCACAAACACGCCCAACTGAACAGCATGCTGCGGACCTTGCAAATCGGACACCTTGAACTCGTTCCAACCATCTTCACTGACAGCTACAGAACAAGCCTCGGTAGAAGTCTCTATATGTAAAATACACGACATATTACGTTCTATCTTAAAATATAAAGTGCAAATATACACTTTTATTTATACATCATTTCATTAAAAACGTTACTTTTGCAAAAAAACAATTTAGATATGATACAATCAATGACCGGATACGGCAAAGCGACCGTAACCTTCGGAGAAAAGAAAATACACGTAGAACTCAAGTCACTTAACAGCAAAGCGTTGGATCTGTCCGTACGCATGGCACCTCTATACCGCGAAAAAGAAATGGAGATACGTAACCAAATATCCAAAGCGCTTGAACGCGGTAAGGTTGATTTCAGCTTGTGGATTGAGAAGGAAGCTGCCGAAGCAGCTACTCCTATCAACGCTGCACTGATGAACAATTATTATGAGCAGATCAAGCATATTACGGCAACCACAGATATTCCTATGCCAGCCGACCTCTTTGCCACCTTACTTCGTATGCCGGACGTACTGACCAAAGTCGACATCCAGGAACTTTCAGACGAAGAATGGGCGGTTGTACGCCAAGCTATAGACGAAGCCATTACGCAAACCACCAACTTCCGTATTCAAGAGGGAGCTGCCCTTGAAAAGAAGTTCCACGAAAAGCTGGACAACATCGAGGCACTGATGAAGGACATCGAGCCGTACGAAATGGAACGTGTCACCAAAATCCGCGAACGCATCACCGCTGCCCTCGAAAAGACCATCAGCGTGGACTATGACAAGAACCGTCTGGAGCAGGAGCTTATCTACTACATCGAGAAGCTGGACATCAACGAGGAAAAGCAACGCCTCACCAATCACCTTGCCTACTTCCGCGAAACCATGGCAACCGGCCACGGACAAGGCAAGAAGCTTGGTTTCATCGCACAAGAAATGGGCCGTGAAATCAATACTACCGGAAGCAAATCGAACCATGCCGAAATGCAGAACATCGTGGTACGCATGAAAGACGAACTGGAACAAATCAAGGAACAAGTATTGAACGTAATGTAATACATAAAAACAGAAGATTATGGCAACCGGAAAACTGATTATCTTTTCTGCCCCGTCCGGCTCGGGGAAATCAACCATCATCAACTACTTGATGACACAAGGCCTGAATTTGGCATTTTCGATCTCTGCCACCAGTCGCGCCCCACGAGGCACCGAACAACATGGAGTGGAATACTATTTCCTCTCAGCAGAAGAATTCAAGCAACGCATTGCCAACAATGAATTCTTGGAATATGAGGAAGTCTACGAAAACCGCTTTTACGGCACTCTGAAAGCACCCATCGAAAAGCAGCTGGAAGAAGGCTTCAACGTGGTATTCGATGTAGACGTAGTAGGCGGTTGCAACATCAAGAAATATTACGGCGAACGTGCCCTTTCTGTTTTCATCCAACCACCCAGCATCGAAGAACTCCGCAAACGTTTGATAGGCCGTGCTACCGATACAGCAGAAGTGATCGAAAGCCGTATTGCTAAAGCTGAATTCGAACTGGGTTTTGCCGACAAATTTGATGTGGTAGTCATCAACGATGACTTGGAGAAAGCAAAGGCTGATGCTTTGGAAACCATTCAAAAGTTCTTGAAATCATGACTTTACCCAAGGAAAAGAAACAAGCCCGCATCATGATGCACGTAAGTTTAGTGATTGCAGCGTTGTGCATCATCATTTTTGTAATAGCCATCGCATGGAAGCTTTGGTTACTGGCACCATGTGCAGCATTTTGTGGAGGCATTCAATATTTCTGTTACAAAAGTTGGCAAAAGAAAGCATGATACGGACAGGAATCTTCGGAGGGTCATACAATCCCATCCACATCGGGCATCTGGCGCTTGCCAATTACCTTTGCGAATATGGCGAGCTAGATGAACTATGGTTCATGGTATCACCACAGAACCCCTTCAAAGCCCATTCATCGGATTTGTGGGACGACAACTTACGTTTGGAATTGGTACGTCTAGCAGTGGAAGGCTATCCCAAACTCCATGCTTCGGACTTTGAATTTCACATGCCTCGCCCATCTTATACTGTCAGCACGCTTGAAAAACTCCGTGAGGCTTACCCCGATCGGGAATTCATCCTCATCATCGGTGCAGACAACTGGGTATCTTTTCCCCGTTGGAAAGATGCAGACATCATCATGAAGCATCACAAACTGATGGTTTATCCGCGACCGGGATTTGAGATAGACGAAAGCGCATTGCCTGCCCATGTGAAGCTAGTAAACACACCATTGTTGGAAGTTAGTTCCACTTTCATCCGTGAAAGTTTGAGACAAGGCAAGGATGTGCGATATTTCCTTCACCCGAAAGTTTGGGAACGAATCATTTGCAATTCTAAAGAATAATGTATACTTTAGCGAAAAATATTAACCTATAATAATAAACATCATGGGATACAAAATTGAACAAATCGAAGGTATCGGTGCTGTATATGCTGAAAAGCTTCAAGCTGCCGGTGTAAAGACAACAGAAGACTTGTTGGAAAAGTGCGCTGCCAAGAAAGGCCGTGTTGCATTGGCTGAAGAAACTGGTATCAGCGAAAAGCTCATCTTGAAGTGGACCAACCACGCCGACCTCTTCCGCATCAACGGTATCGCTGGACAATTTGCTGAATTGTTGGAAGCAGCCGGTGTTGACACCGTGAAAGAACTCCGTCACCGTGTACCTGCCAACCTCCACGCTAAGGTTACTGAAGTGAACGAAGAAAAGAACCTTTGCAACCGTGTTCCTTCTCTTCCTGAATTGGAAAAGATGATTGCTCAAGCAAAGGAATTGGAACCTGTTATCACTTATTAATCTCCAAACAAAAGCACTTGTCCATTTGTTTGTTCCTAAAAAAACAAGCAAATGGACAAGTTTCGTTTTATCTTCCTCTGTGTTTTGCTCCAAGCAAACCTTAGCGTATCTGCAGAATACGCCCCTTCCATCGTACAAGATTCTTTGAGAAGTCTCTACCCCGAAGTCAAAACTGTGGGCTGGAGTACTGACAACGGCTATTATGTAGCTGGATTCCAGGACAATGGATTCGACATGAAAGTATGGTTCAACTCCAAAGGGAATTGGGTCATGAAACAGACCGATTGGCAAGTGATGGACGAAGCCCCCGAAGCCATATGGCATGCCTTCACCTTCGGCCCCTATTCTACGGATGAAGTGCTGGACGTCACCTTGGTGGAATTCCCTCGAATGAAATCCCAGGTAGTCGTCCACATCGGTGAAGACAATGCCATGACGGAATACCAACTCTTTTATTTGACGGACGGAGAACTCATCAATGCACGCAATGTCACGAATATGAGCGACATTTTAGGAGCCAACACCTTTCTATAGTCTTTGAGAAATGCTATCTTTGCAAAAGCATTCAAACAAGAGACAATGAAAAACATACAGACAAATTCGATAAAAGCATGGATATTGGCAGCCCGTCCCAAAACGTTGGCGGCGGCAGCTACCCCCGTTTTGATAGGTTGCTCCTTGGCGGTTGCCAACGGAGCTTTCCAATGGATACCGGCTATACTCTGTTTCTTATTTGCATTCAGTATGCAGATAGATGCCAACTTCATCAACGACTATTACGATTTCCTAAAAGGAAGCGACCGTGAGGACCGTCTCGGTCCGGAACGGGCTTGTGCACAAGGCTGGATAACCCTTTCTGCCATGAAAAAGGGCATGATATTCACCACCTTGCTTTCTTGTTTTTGGGGACTCCTCCTATTAAGGTATTGCGGGTTGGAGATGATTCCAGTAGGTTTGCTTTGCGTACTCTTCGCCTTCCTATATACCGCCGGCCCCTATCCATTGGCTTACCATGGTTGGGGCGATGTCTTGGTCATCGTTTTCTTTGGATTCGTTCCTGTGGGATGCACCTATTATACCATGGCACACGACTGGACCTGGAATGTCACCATCGGTTGTGCCGCTTGCGGTTTGGTTTCCGATTTATTGCTGATGCTAAACAACTATCGCGACCGCGAACAGGACAAGATTAGTGGAAAGCGGACACTAATCGTACGCTTTGGTGAAAAAGCAGGACGCTATGCCTATCTATGGTTGGGAATCATCGCAGTTGGAATTTGTTCATACTATGCCTTCATGGGATATTTATTGGCTGCGTTATTGCCACTTCTATTTCTGATTCCACACATCACCACTTGGCGAGAAATGGTTCGAATATTCAAAGGAAAGGAACTGAACATCGTATTGGGCAAAACAGCCCGAAACATCGTACTGTTCGGGCTGCTATTAAGTTTGGGATTGATTTTATCCTAATCTTTTTCAATCAAGACAGTGGCATAAGCCGAGATACCTTCTTCACGACCGGTAAAACCTAGTTTTTCGGTCGTGGTAGCCTTGATGGAAACATCATCTACATCCACCCCCATTAGTTTAGCTAGCACTTCCTGCATTTCAGGGATACGAGCTTTCAGTTTAGGGCGTTCTGCACAAACCGTAGCATCTACATTTCCCACCCGATAACCCTTGGTGGCAATCAAATCTACCGTCTTGGCCAAAAGAATCTTACTGTCGATATTCTTGAATTCTCCTGCATTATCCGGAAAATGATACCCGATATCACGCATATTGGCAGCTCCTAACAAAGCATCACAGATCGCATGAATCAAGACATCAGCATCCGAGTGTCCCAACAAGCCCAATTCATGTTCGAACTTGATTCCACCCAACCACAACTCACGCTCCGGCACCAACTGATGCACATCAAAGCCAAAACCTACTCTTATTTTCATCTTACATAAAAGTCTAAAAGTTTCTCACCTTCCAAATAACCTTCCAAGTGCTGCCCAATGCTGACAGGTCCCACACCCACCGGTGTACCCGTATAAAGCAAATCACCAATCTTCAACGTGTAGAACTGACTGATATAGGCAATCAAATCGTCTATCTTGAATATCATATCGCGAGTATTGCCTTGCTGTACCTTATTGCCATCAATGTTCAAATGGAAATCCAGATTCTGTACATCCTTGAAACGACTGACCGCCACAAAATCACCAATCACCGCTGAATTATCAAAACCCTTACTGATTTCCCAAGGTTTCCCTTCGGCACGGAGTTTTTGCTGCAAATCACGGGCCGTAAAGTCAATACCCACCGTTACCGCATCGTAGTAACGATGCGCAAATCGAGGAGCGATATTCTTTCCTAATCGACAGATACGCACCACCAATTCGGTTTCATAATCCACACGCTTCGAAAAATCGGGAATAAAGAAAGGCTTACTGTCCTTCAGCAAAGCCGAATCAGGCTTCATGAAAATAACCGGTTCTTTCGGCAGGTTTTCATTCGCATGGAGTTCGTGGCAATGCGCCACATAATTCATCCCTATAGCAATAATCTTCATTTTCTTAATCAATGATTGTTATGTGTACAAAAATACAAAAAATGTCGTATCTTTGGCAGACATTAAAACAAATTCATATGAAAAATAACGATTGGAAAGACCGTCTGAATGTGGTGTATTCAACCAATCCAGACTATCAATACGAAAACATCGGCGAAGAGGAAGCCGAAACCTTGCCCAAGAACCAACAGAAGCTACGTGTCAGCATGGAAAAGAAAGGTCGTGGAGGAAAAACCGTAACTCTCATCCGTGGTTTCGTAGGTACCGAAGATGATTTAAAGGAATTGGGCAAACTATTGAAAACAAAATGCGGTGTAGGCGGTTCTGCCAAAGACGAAGAAATCATCATCCAAGGCGACTTCAAGCAACGCATCATCGATTTGCTGAAAGCGGAAGGTTATACTCAGACTAAATAAAAAAAGAAAGCCGGACTTTAAAAGCCCGGCTTCATTATTCTATCAGCTAAATTATTCAGCACGCAAAGTGAAGCGCTTGAATTCAGTGATCTTCAATTCAGGATCAGCAGCCTTCAATACTTCTCTTACAGTCTTCTTGCCGTCCAAGATATCTTCCTGGTTCAACAAGCAAACTTCCTTCAAGAACTTAGCCAAACGACCCTTAGCGATGTTCTGGATCATCGGTTCTGGCAAGTTAGCAGCCTTTTCAGCAGATACTGTAGCGATGATTTCCTTAGCCTTAGCTACATCTTCGTCAGTAATCCAGCCCTTAGCCTTGTTACTTTCCATGTGGTCTTCGCTATCTACGTGAGCAGGGTTGATACCAGCCTTGTTCAAAGCAGCGTCAACAGCCTTCTGAACCAATTCAGCCTTAGTCTTTTCAATCGCTACATTGATTTCAGTCTGCTTGATTTCTTCAGAAACACCGTCTTCGTCAATTGCGATTGGGTTCATAGCAGCAATCTGCATAGCGATTTGCTTAGCCAACTGAGCGTCTACGTCCTTGTTGAAAGCAGCGATTGTACAAAGACCATTCTTGTTTTGGTGGTTGTAAACAGAAGTAATAGCACCTTCAACGAAGCAGTAGCCATCCAATTCCATCTTTTCACCAGTGATACCTGAGCGGTCAGTAACAGCATCCTGTACAGTACCGTTGCCCATAGGCAATGCCTTCACTTCTTCCAAAGTCTGGCACTTGTTAGCAACAGCAGCATCCAAGATATCTTGAGTCAACTTCACGAAGTCAGCGTTGTTAGCAACGAAGTCAGTTTCACACTTCAAAGCGATGATAGCAGCGAATGCGCCTGTAGACTTTGCCAATACGCAACCTTCAGAAGCATCACGGTCTGAACGCTTAGCAGCAACAGCTTGACCCTTCTTACGGATAATTTCCATTGCCTTGTCGATATCGCCGTTAGCTTCGTTCAAAGCATTCTTACAGTCCATCATACCAGCACCCGACATCTTACGGAGCTTGGTAATTTCAGCCATAGTTACAGCCATAGTAATTCCTTTATTTTAATGAGTTAATAATTGTCTATAAAAAAAGTAGTCAAAGTAGTCAGTAGTCAAGTAGTCAAAAATATATTGGCTACCCTTGCATAGCAAGTTAAAGAACTCACTACTTAACTACTTACTACTTGACTACTAATTATATTAAGCTTCTTCTTCCTTCATGAAAGCAGCAGCCTTAGATGCGTTGATTGCATCTTCTTCTGACTTGTCCATGCGAGCCTTAGAAGTTCTCTTCTTACCAGCCTTAGGAGCGTTTTCGCCAGCAGCTTCCATATCTACCTTTTCAGCCTTTCTTTCTTCCAAACCTTCAGCCATTGCAGCGCAGCAAGCGTCCAATACAACTTCGATAGACTTAGTAGCGTCATCGTTAGCTGGGATTACGAAATCTACGTTTGAAGGATCAGAGTTAGTATCAACGATAGCGAATACAGGAATACCCAAACGGTTAGCTTCGCGGATAGCGATGTTTTCCTTCAACACGTCAACAACGAACAATGCAGACGGAAGACGAGTCAAGTCAGCGATAGAACCAAGGTTCTTTTCCAACTTAGCACGTTGACGAGAAATCTGAAGAACTTCTCTCTTAGAAAGGTTAGAATATGTACCATCGCTAGTCAACTTATCGATAGTAGCCATCTTCTTAACAGCCTTACGGATAGTTGGGAAGTTAGTCAACATACCGCCCGGCCAACGCTCGATTACATAAGGCATATTTACAGATGCAGCCTTTTCAGCTACAACTTGCTTAGCTTGTTTCTTAGTAGCAACAAACAGGACTTTCTTACCTGATTTTGCGATTTGCTTCAAAGCTTCAGCAGCTTCGTCTACTTTAGCAACTGTCTTATGGAGGTCAATGATGTGAATACCATTGCGTTCCATGAAAATATAAGGAGCCATTGCAGGGTTCCACTTTCTCTTAAGGTGTCCGAAGTGGCAACCGGCTTCCAATAATGTATCAAAATTTGTTCTTGACATTTCTTTAATTCTTTAAATCGTTTACTTTCTTTTTTGTTTTTCTCAACCAACCATCGGGTAGTCTATCAGAAAGAATCCCGGCGGTTTAGATACTAAACGCTTTTTAACCAGTTCGTTGTAAAACCGGATATTAACGTTTACTGAACTGGAATCTACGACGTGCCTTCGGTTGACCTGGCTTCTTACGTTCTACAGAACGTGGGTCGCGAGTCATGAAGCCTTCTGCACGAAGAGCCTTCTTGTCTTCTGCGTTGATCTTCACCAATGCACGAGCGATAGCCAAACGCAAAGCTTGTGACTGACCAGTGAAACCACCACCGCAAAGATTTACCTTAATATCATATTTTTCAGCAACTTCCAAAGTGTTCAAAGGTTGCTTTACTACATACTGAAGAATAGTTGATGGAAAGTACTCAGCAAGGTCTCTCTTGTTAATAGTAATCTTTCCTGTACCTTCGCTAACGAATACGCGAGCAATAGCGCGCTTACGTCTGCCTAATGCATTAATTACTTCCATTCCTTATTATTTAAGTGCGTTAATATCAATTGTCTTCGGGCATTGAGCTTCGTGCTTGTGTTCGCTACCTGCATATACATACAAGTTCTTCAACAACTTAGCACCCAAACGGTTCTTCGGGAGCATACCCTTTACTACTTTCTTCAACAGCTTTTCTTCACCGTCGATCTTCTTGATCAATTCAGCTGGAGTGATTGAACGTTGACCACCAGGATAGCCTGTGTAGTGCAAGTACACCTTGTCATTCCACTTGTTACCGGTAAATTTCACCTTGTCTGCATTGATGATGATAACATTATCACCGCAGTCTACATGAGGGGTAAAGCTTGGTTTGTACTTTCCTCTCAACAGTTTCGCAACTTTTGAACCGAGACGGCCTACGACCTGGTCGGTTGCATCAACAACAACCCATTCCTTCTGAGCTGTTACCTTGTTTGCAGAAATGGTCTTGTAACTTAAAGTATCCACTCTTAATTCTTTTTTAAATTATTACTACTAAAAAACATTTTCCATCCCGATTCCTCAACTATTCCCGGACAAAGAATCATTAAGTCACTCAGAATGAATCTTTTATAAACTTATTGATAATAATCGGCTTGCAAAGGTACTGCTTTTCTTTGAACTGACAAAGAAAATCCACTTTTTTTATTCATTTATGTAAAATGGTGTCATTCAGAGCGAAACATAGTAAAGCGAAGAATCTCGAAAACATCTACGTGGACGTATTCGAGATTCTTCCTCCCTCCGGTCGTCTGAATGACGACCTATGGTATCTATCTATTATCTTACCAAATCCTTTGGATAAACTGCCGGCATTTTCACCTTCTTCCATGTTTCATAATACCAGGAGTTGATTTCATTACCTTCAGCATCCTTCTTCACAAAAAACTTCAGCATCATCACTTCGCCACCCTTCATCTCAAACTCAAGCACGTTATCAACACCAACCAATTGCGGAAGATGCAAGTTCTTTTCCACATGTTCTGTAAAAGCATTCGGAGCGGTTTGCTTATAAGTACCCGAGCCAATGATGATTGCTCCCTTATTCGGAATAACGGTCATGTTGGTAAACTTACCGTCATCTGAAAGTATCTTGAACGAATTACTTGGTTTCAATTCACCTGGGATGGAAGGATCCCCTGACACATAAAAACACATTTGCCAAATACCTCTCAAATCGGTTGTCTGAGCCATTGTCTTACTGATTCCTGATACAAGGAACATAGCTACTAAAAGATATAAAAAACGATGTTTCATAGCTATATATATTTAAAGGTTAACACTCTGTTAGTTTAAGTACCTAAAGGTAGACATTTTTTTTAGAAAAACCATCAAAACACCCACTTTTTTTCATCAGCCTCTTCATTTTTCCCTTCCCATAATCCGCCTTATAGGAAGATTGCGTGAAATCGTTAAGTATACGTGGCGTTTTCTGGTCTTCTGAAGGTGGTGAAATGACAAGGTCGTGCAAGGGACAGAGTTCCCCCGAACGGCATTTTATAAATAACAAGAAAACAATTATTTAGTTTTTTAAATTTATAAAT
>SUXY01000031.1 GCA_015060705.1 Bacteroides sp.
CATTTCAACTTGTCCGCGTTTCTCTCTCGAAAGCGGGTGCAAAATTACTGCTTTACAGCATATGCTCCAAACATTCCCGCCTCTTTTTTTCAAGGAAAATGCGACTTTTCTCCTAAGTTGCTGATTCTCAAAAGATGCCGGACAACATGTTTTTTCAAGCATATCCTACCGTTCAAGTATCCCTTACCTTATTTATTAACGCGCGCGTATACAAGAAATTTACCCGTAATTGCTTGCACTCCTGTCACCGAAAGGCAACCGCTTGTGTCACAGCCAGAAATCGGTGGCAGAGAATGGCTACATCAATTTAGGCTAAAAGAGGAAAGAATCAAGTTCAAAGATTTGGAAGACATGGGCTAAGTCCGTACCTTCGTAGAAGATTTATTTATGCATCGAATTATCATGAGAACATTGAAACAATTTACCTTATTGATGGCAGCACTTTTGCTGACAACCATCGCCATGGCACAAAAACCGAACATCCACATTCTAGCAACAGGTGGAACCATAGCCGGAGCAGGATCTTCCGCTACCGCCACCAACTATACCGCAGGACAAGTAGCCATCGGCACTTTGCTGGATGCCGTACCTCAGTTGAACGACATCGCCAATGTCATGGGCGAACAAGTAGCACGCATCGGCTCGCAAGACATGAACGACGAGGTATGGTTGACACTAGCCAAACGTACTAACGAATTGCTCGCCTCACCCAATGTAGACGGCATCGTCATCACTCATGGGACAGACACCATGGAGGAAACGGCATACTTCCTGAACTTGACCGTTAAAAGCGACAAACCGGTCGTGTTAGTAGGCGCCATGCGACCTTCTACCGCCATCAGCGCTGATGGTCCGCTCAACCTATACAACGCCGTAGTTACCGCTTGCTCCAAGGAATCGGCAGGGAAAGGAGTATTGGTGGTCATGAACGGTACGATTTTAGGAGCCGAAAGTGTAACTAAAATGCATACTACCGGTGTAGAGACCTTCCAAGCACCGAATTCTGGCGCTCTAGGTTATGTACTCAACAGCCAAGCCGTGTATAGCCGAGTACCTTTGAAGAAACATACTACTCAATCGGTGTTCGATGTTAGCGGCCTACAAACACTGCCTAAAGTAGGCATCGTGTATAGCTATTCAAACATCGAAGCAGACATGGTGGAGCCGATGCTGAAAAACGGATACAAAGGAATCATCCACGCCGGAGTAGGAAACGGAAATATCCACCGCAATGTATTCCCCGTATTGGAAGAAGCTCGCAAGCAAGGCATATTGGTAGTACGTTCTTCGCGTGTACCGATGGGAACGAGCAGTCTGGACAATGAAGTAGACGATGCACGGTATGAATTTGTGGCTTCTCAACAGCTGAATCCACAGAAGTCGCGTGTCCTCTTGATGCTGGCACTGACACAAACCAATGATTGGAAAAAGATTCAAGAATACTTCAATGAATATTAAAGTAAAAAAGAGGGGATGTTTGTAGACATCCCCTCTTTTTTACTTATGTCGGTTGGCACGCTTCTTGCGGATATCCGCCTTCATCTTGGCTGCACCCGATCCATGAAGCCCGGTAATATACGTTTTCTTTTTCGCCTTGGTCTTCACCTTGTCTTCTTTCTGTCCGTTACCTGAACTGGCTTTCTTGAAGACCACACCACCTGTCAATATTTTTTCTATATCCATAATCCTTATTCAAATTCTATCAGTTGAACATCTTCTGCCGAAGCAAACTCTTTCAGCAACTCTACCATATAATCCGCCGCTTCCCGCAGACCTTCCTTACCACTATATCCATTAATGATGGTCAGCAAATGCGTGGTCTCCAATCCTAGCTTGGTGCGTTCGTTATCGCTAGTCGGCGTACCTACTCCACCGATGGCATCACGATAAACCGGCATCCCTTCGATGTTGAGCACCCCACGGCCGATGCCTTCGTAAGGCTCACCGGCTTTACCAATTCCCAATGTCAAGGTATCACCCTCGAACTTATCAGCATCGAACCCACCGATGGAATAGCCATAACGGATGGACACGAGATTTATCAAATCGACCAACGTATCTATCTGATAGAGAGGAATACCGCGAAGGATACGACGACAAAGCGCCTCGCCCGACGGACGATAACGACTAGGATCCTTGCCACATTTCTTATAAGCTTCACGAGTCGCGTGAATGGTTACCATGTCTTTGATAGAGTCTGTAGTATACATTTCTCGATAACGCACGGTAAACTCATCTATCTTCTGCCACAATGCCTCACAATACGAGGTATTCTTCACGGTGGCAGCTACTGCTATACCCGCAAACTGCGGACAAGCATTCTTTATTTCTTCGGACACTGTTATTTTCATGTGTGCGAAGATACAACCTATTTTTTGAATTACGAAAAGTTTCACTTAACTTTGCAAAAGACATCAAGCATCGGATTATGAAGAAGATACGTTTTGGGGTAGTCGGCACCAACAATATTACCGACTGGGTCATCGCCGGAGCACGGCAGGATGAGCGTTTTGAATTGACAGCAGTTTGTTCCCGTACCCAAGAACGAGCAAACGAGTTTGCCGCCAAACATAACATTCCATACACCTTCACCTCATTGGAAGAAATGGCTAAAAGCACGCTGATAGATGCGGTATACATTGCTACGCCCAACTATGTACATGCCCAACAAAGTATCTTGTGCATGAGCCATGGCAAACATGTGTTGTGTGAAAAGCCTTTTGCTTCCAACGCCCGCGAAGTTAAACAAATGATAGAAGCCGCCCGGAAATACGGCGTTACATTGATGGAAGCCATGATTTCGACTCTCAATCCGAACTTTGCGATTGCCAAAGAACATCTGAAGGATTTAGGCACCATCCGCCGTTACTTCGCCAGCTACTGCCAATACTCTTCGCGTTATGACAAGTTCAAGGAAGGCATCGTGCTGAATGCGTTCAAACCGGAACTTTCCAATGGGGCGATGATGGACATTGGCATTTATACGGTGTATCCGATGGTAGCATTGTTCGGTCGACCTCAAAAGATAGAAGCGCAAGGCATCCGTCTTCATACGGGAGTAGATGGACAAGGAGCCGTAAACTTCCAATACGAGGGCATGAATGCCACGGTGCTTTATTCGAAAATAGCCAATTCATCGCTCCCTACCGAAATCGAAGGAGAAACGGGCAACTTGATATTGGACAGGATTCACATTACGAACAGCGTTGATTTCATCCCTCGACAGGTGGTGGGACAGGGACAGGAGCAAGCCAATATCCCTCAATCCATCGGAGCTACCTTAGACAAGAGCCCTTATTATTATGAAATGGCGGAGTTCATGAATCTGATAGAGCAAGGCCATCAGGAGTCGTCCGTAAATAGCTGGGATTGTTCCTTAGCTACGTTGGAGATTATTGATGAAGTGCGCAGACAATTGGGAGTGTGTTATCCAGCGGACAACCCTTAAATTGTTATCCAGAGCGAAGCGAAAGATCTCGGTGACATCCACTTTATGTGCTCGAGATTCTTCGCTTCGCTCTGAATGACATTACTTTTAAATCATGATTCCCGAAAGAATACGCCCCGACTTGATACCCAATCGTCTGGCAGAGAAGAAATCCTCATAATTTTGATAAGTACAAATACCTGCCACCTCAATATGCTCCGGCAAGACACCATGAGCAAGCAATTGCAAGCGATTGGCTTCCCATAAATCAAGATGCCATTTCTCGTACTTACGGGCAATGCAGCTCATCTCGAAACCGGCCTCCGCAAAGGCAGCATAGACTTCATCGCCTACCTCGAACGATTCTAATGAGATACTGGGACCAATGCAAGCTATCACATCCTTGCCGTCCATTCCGTATTCCGACTCCATTACTTCAAGCGTCTTTTCCACAATACGCCCTACCGTCCCTCGCCAACCAGCATGAATGGCAGCAATCACGTCTTTAGAAACATCGTACAATAATACAGGTACGCAATCAGCCGTAGAAACACATAGACAAAAATCCTTCAAATGAGTAACAACCGCATCCACATCCTGTAATGTTTCTTGCGTAGGAATATCCTTTATGACACGGACATTGGTAGTATGCGTCTGACGGGGAATGACAAAAGCTTGCGGGCGTTTCGGTAAAGACGCAGCAAGAATTTCCAGGTTTGCTTTTACGTTTTCGGGGCGATCCCCACAATAATGCGTACAATTGAAGGTAGCATACGCTCCTTCCCCACAACCGCCGTGACGAGTCGTGGAAAAACAAGAAATGTTGGAATACGGCTTCATGATTCCATATTCCAACATTTGTATTTTTGATGTCAATCGTTCTTTCATTCGTCTACTTCTTCATCCCAATCCTCTTCCTCGTACTCGTATTCGAAATCATCGAAGTCTTCAGCATCGTCTTCGTATTCAAATTCGAATTCTTCGTCTTCGCCCATATCCTTCAACTCTTGCTGGAGCTTCAAGACATCCTTGGCACGATGAACAATGGTTTCTACACTAGCACCACCAAGCTTGTTACTTTCACTGTTCAGTTCTGTCCAAAGAATATCCTTCAATTGTTGGATACCCATGCCAGTAACCGATGAAATAAATATATGAGGAACACCTTCCGGCAAACTCGGCTCAAGCATCTCGATGAGTTCTTCGTCCAGCATATCACTCTTGGTGATAGCCAAGACACGTTGCTTGTCGAGCATTTCCGGATTGAAAGTCTTCAACTCATTGAGCAAAATTTCGTATTCCTTGCGAATGTCATCTGTATCTCCCGGTACCATGAATAGCAACAACGAGTTACGTTCGATATGACGCAAGAAACGGAGTCCCAACCCCTTACCGGCACTAGCTCCTTCGATGATACCCGGAATGTCCGCCATGACGAACGAAGTTCCTTCACGATGCGACACGATGCCGAGGTTCGGCTCCAGGGTCGTAAACGGATAGTTGGCAATCTTCGGACGAGCCGCAGATACCGACGAAAGCAAGGTCGACTTACCCGCATTCGGGAAACCTACCAAACCGACATCTGCCAACATCTTCAACTCGAGGATAACGGTCAATTCCTGCATCGGTTCACCCGGTTGGGCAAAGCGTGGAGCCTGACGGGTAGCGGTACGGAAATGCCAGTTACCTAAACCTCCGCGTCCACCTTTCAGAAGCACTACTTCCTGACCGTGTTCAGTAATGTCACACAAGTATTCACCGGTTTCGGCATTGTACGCCACGGTACCACAAGGAACTTCTATTATCTTGTCTTCTCCATCCTTGCCGAAGCTCTTGTTCTTCGATCCGTTACCGCCGTGAGTCGCAAATGCATGACGGTCGTAACGGAGATGAAGCAACGTCCAGTAGTTGCGGTTACCCCGCAAAATTACATGACCTCCTCTACCACCATCGCCGCCATCGGGGCCACCGTTGGGAGTGTATTTGGCTCGGTGCATGTGCACCGAACCTCGTCCGCCCTTACCAGAGCGGCAATATATCTTCACATAATCAACAAAATTCGATTCAGCCATTTCTTTTTCCTTTTTTTATAACAATTGTCATTCAAAGCGAAGCGAAGAATCTCGGTAACATCCACTTTATGCTTCCGAGATTCTTCCTTCCTACGGTCGTCTGAATGACAGAATTTCTATTAAATTTTATCAATCGCTTCCGCAATTTCAGCAAAAATACCTTCCATGGTACCCAATCCATTGATGTGCTGATACTTGCCATCGTTCTTGTACCAATCAATCAACGGTGAAGTCTGTGAATGGTAAACTACCAAACGTTTCTTGATAGTTTCTTCATTGTCATCGGCACGTCCTGATTCCTGACCACGCTTGATCAAACGAGTCATCAATTCATCTTCAGGTACATCGAGGTCGAGCATGATAGACACTTCCTGACCACGTTCAGCCAACATTTTCTTCAAGGCTTCAGCTTGAGCAATGGTTCTTGGGAAACCGTCGAAAATCACGCCTTTGCTATCTTTGAAGCCATCCAATGTTTGGGCCAAAATATCAATAATCAATTCGTCCGGCAACAACTGACCTTGGTCAATATAACCCTTGGCAGTCATACCCAATTCTGTACCAGCCTTAATCTGAGCACGGAGCACATCACCTGTAGAAATGTGATTAACACCATACTTTGCAACGATACGTTCACTCTGAGTTCCTTTACCCGAACCTGGAGCACCAAAAATAACGATATTCAACATAATATATCCGATTTAAATTCTTTAATTCTTTTAATTGATGCAAAAATAACATTTTTCTTTCAAGTATCAAGTTTTTACCATCCTTCTTTTTACAAATAATGCTATCTTTGCATGCAAAACGAAAAATTGACATGAAAATTCTATCAAGTTCCCAACTGAAAGAACTAGACAAATATACCATTGAACATGAACCGATTGCTTCCATTGATTTAATGGAACGGGCAGCTCATGCCCTGACTGATGCTATCATTCGTCGTTGGGACTCGTCTTTCCAAATCGTTGTTTTTGCCGGACCGGGAAACAATGGTGGGGATGCATTGGCAGTAGCCCGCATGCTTTCTCAGAAAGATTATCGGGTAGAAGTTTTCTTGTTCAATACCAAAGGAAAACTATCCGAAGAATGTCAAACCAACTTGGACCGCTTGAAAACATGCGGTTCGGTTTATTTTACAGAAATCAGTACTCAGTTCGACCCACCGACACTGACTGAGAACCATGTGGTCATCGATGGATTATTCGGTAACGGACTGAACAAGCCTTTGAATGGAGGCTTTGCTGCAGTTGTCAAATACATCAATGCATCCAAGGCACAAGTAGTAGCCATCGATATACCTTCGGGACTGATGGGTGAAGACAACACCTATAATGTACGACCGAATATCCTCCGTGCGGATGTAACCCTCAGCATCCAGTTGCCTAAGCTGTCATTCCTCTTCCCGGAAAACGAAGACATCGTGGGCGATTGGGAATTGTTGGATATTGGTTTAAAACAATCGTTTATCGATACAGCCGCCAGTGTCTATTCCATCATCGAGGAAGCGGACATCCGTTCACTGATCAAACCCCGCAAACGATTTGCGCACAAAGGAACTTTTGGACACGGGTTACTGATCGCCGGCTCATACGGCATGGCGGGAGCTTCGATTTTATCGGCCAAAGCTAGTCTGAAATCAGGCATCGGTTTACTGACCGTGCATGTTCCTATTCACAATCACGATTTGTTACAAGTTACTGTTCCGGAAGCGATTGTGCAGACAGATATCCACGAACGATATTTTGCACAACCCACCCATCTGAACCGTTATTCGGCATTGGCTATCGGTCCGGGATTGGGGCAGGAAGAAGATACGGCCTTGGCCATGATGGAACAGATTCAAGGAAGTTCGCTTCCGATTGTATTGGATGCCGATGCCATCAACATTCTAAGTACGCACCGTAATTGGCTGAGCCGTTTGCCGAAACGTTGCATCCTGACTCCACACCTAGGAGAATTGGAGCGTCTTATAGGCAAGTGCATGGACACCTACGAACGCTTGACCAAAGTGAAGGAACTAGCCGCTTATTTGCAGAGTTACATCATTGTCAAAGGTGCTTGGACAGCCATTGTGACTCCGGAAGGAAATTTCCATTTCAATCCGACCGGTAATCCAGGCATGGCTACGGGAGGCAGCGGAGATGTACTTACGGGCATTCTATTGGGATTGTTGGCACAAGGTTATCCTCAAGAAGACGCTTGCCGATTGGGAGTCTACATCCACGGTTTAGCCGGTGATATTGCCGCCGAAGCCAAGACGGAAATAGGTATGACTGCCAATGACATCATAGAGGCTCTTCCGGTCGCTTGGAAGAAAATTGTCTCAACAAGCCCCAATATTTGAAAAGAATACCTATATTTGTTTTTTACAACATCTAATATCACATACTATGATTAGAAAAGGATTACTCATCGTCGGACTTCTTACAGCATGGAACCTCCAGGCACAAGATATTGCCTACTATACACCAGGCACCATGGATGAAGGAGTCGTATATTATTTGCCCAAAACACAAATTGAAATCAAAGTTACCGCCACCAAGGTTACTTACACTCCCGGTGAACTTTGCCAATACGCCAACCGCTATCTTCGCATGCAAGGTGTATCAGCACAACCGAGTGAACATTGGGAACTTCAATCCATTGAAGTAAACCCGATTGGTGTACCTGATGCACAAAAAGCTTACTCCGTCAAGTTGAAGGACAAAACGGTGACCTCTCAAGTGGAACTCACCGAAGAAGGTATCATCAAAGCCATCAACACCACCGCACCCGAAGAAAAGGCAGCTGCTCCAAAAGCCGCAACAGAAAAACCGAAGCGCGTGGATCCACGCAACTTCATGACCGAAGAAATCCTGTTGGCCGGTTCATCCAACAAGATGGCAGAACTGATTGCCAAGGAAATCTATAACATCCGCGAAAGTAAGAATAGCCTTACCCGTGGACAAGCCGACTATATGCCTCAAGATGGTGCGGCACTGAAAATCATGTTGAACAACTTGGAAGAACAAGAAAAGGCATTGACCGAAATGTTCTCCGGGTACACCGATCGTACGGAAAAGACATTCACCTTTTATGTGGAACCGGAAAAGGAACTCACCGACCAAGTGGTTTGCCGTTTTTCGAAGAAGTTAGGCGTAGTGAAAGAAAACAATTTGGCAGGTGAACCGATTTACCTGTCCGTGAAGGATGAAACAACCCTACCACCGGCCGATGAAGAAGCTAAGGCCAAGAAGAAATTGGATGGTGTGATTTATAACATTCCAGGAAAGGGATTGGTATCTGTCAAAGGATTGGGAAAGACTTATTATGACAAAGAAGTACTCATCACCCAATTCGGTGAAACGGAAGTGCTCCTCAATAACCTGTTCAACAAGAAAGTAAATACCCGAGTAATCTTCAGCCCGATTACGGGTGGTATCGTAAAGATCGATAAGGACTAAAAGAAAACGCCGAAGTTTATCACTTCGGCGTTCTTTTTTTATTTCTGGATATTAGCAATTTCCAAACCATAACCTTTCTTCTTGTCCACTACCTTCAAGGCAAGAGCCACTAACATGGACAATACGGCAAGACCGGTAAAGATAATCATTGGCAGGGTATAGTCGTACGACTTCACGCCATCCGGAAGCATCACTACGCAATAGTTGTCGAGCACCCATCCGATGAGCGTAGGAACGCCCCACAGACCAACGTTCTGAATCAAGAAAATCAAAGCATATGCAGTACCCAATTGATGCGCCGGGAAAATCTTTGGAACAGCCGGCCACATGGCTGAAGGAACCAAAGAAAAGGCAATACCCAAGACAATCATCAATACCACAGCTACCCAACCAGCTGTAATACCCGGCAAGGAATAAACAAAGTGTACTCCAATCAACATCGCCGCACCGAGCATCATGATGCTGGCACCCTTACCACGTTTATCCACAATACCTCCAAAAATCGGAGTCAACACCAATGCGCCCAAAGCCGGCAAACCGGCAATGGTTCCGGCAATGCTTTCATCGATGCCATACTTGCCAATCATCAACTCGGAAGCAAACTTCTGGAACGGGAAGACGCAAGAGTAGAACAATACACAAAGCAAAGCGATCAACCAGAATCCCGGGCTAGAAAGAATGCTAGCCACATCCTTCATCGAGAACTTTTCCTCGTCTTCATCCGAAGCCGGGTCGTTTTGGATTTGCTTGTCGAGCTTCTTATCCATCACCGAGAAGACAAAGTAAGCTACCATACCACCCAAAAGGAGCAATAAACCAACCAAAATCGGAGTAGAGATATTCGCTGCACGAGCCATCGGAATAGCACAAGCAAAAGCCACTTGTGAACCGATACGTGCCAATGCCACTTGTACTCCCATAGCGGTAGCCATTTCCTTACCACGGAACCACTTGGCAATTACCTTAGTCACAGTAATACCAGCCACTTCGGCACCGACACCGAAGATAGCATAACCAGCAGAAGCCACCATTACACCCGAACGGAAGCCCATAATCATACTGGTATCTTCTGCCAAAACAGTCAATCCATAATATTCAAGTGCCGCACCTGCCACCATCAAAATAGTAGCAAGCTTTCCGGTAAATCTTACGCCAAAACGGTCAAGAATCAATCCGCCCCACAAAAGCATGAGCAAGAATACATTCAAGAAGCTATACGCTCCAGCATAAGTTCCGAAATCGGTACTGCTCCAAGCCAACTCGGTTTCGAGCATCGACTTGAGCGGCATCATTACGTCGTTGACAAAGTAGGCTGCCATCATGGTAAAGGAAACCACCCCAAGGGCTCCCCAACGCATCGCAGCCGAGTCATTCAATCTTTTTTCTTTCATTGTAGTAGAATCTGTTTTCCTTATTTCTTTTCCGGGACATCAAACACCTTGGCATCGACATTACCGTTGGTCTTCATGCCATTCATTTCATACAAGGTACTATTACCATTGTATTCATCCATCTGCATGGAAGTAAGCAACTTCGACTTCAAATCGTACATCAACACAATCTTGGCATAGCCTCTTGGAGTCTTCTTGGTAGATACCAAAGTCACTTCATAGCCTTTCGCTTTCTTTTCTGCAGTGATTTCAGCTCCATTCTCAGCAGCCAATACAGCAGGCTTTCCATGAACACAATACAACAAAGTATTGCGGAGGCCACGCATCATCTTGTTCTTGGCTGTATTGAACTTATTGGTCTTCTTACCACGTACCATGTAGAAGTCATCGCCATTGATGATAAGTACATCCGGACATGGAGCTTGATAATACTGAGCCATTTGGTTTTCACCGGCAATGTATAACGTACCTTCAGTCTTTACAGATGTACCTTTGGCTGCATTAATTTGAGTACGTGCGAATGAGCCTTCGATTGTTTGATAAGCTGCATTCGCCTTTTCAATTTCGGCCAATACATTGTTCTGTGCACTAAGAATCGTGCTGACGAACAAGCAAAGAGTCAATAAAAATGTTCTCATTCTCTATTTTTAATAAAGTCCACCATTAATTGATATACATTCACCGGTAATGTAAGCCGCCTTGTCCGATACCAAGAAACCGACCAATTCTGCCACTTCTTCCGCTTCGCCAAAACGATTAGCCGGAATAGTCTTCTTCAATTCGGCTTCGTCCAAACCTTCCACCATGTCGGTACGAATAAAACCTGGAGCCACAGCATTCACTGTAATACCACGACGAGCCACTTCTTGTGCCAATGCCTTGGTTGCAGCAATCAAACCACCCTTGGCAGCTGAATAGTTGCACTGACCCGGCAAACCTTTCAAGCCCGATACCGATGCCATGTTCACGATACGACCACGCTTCTTCACCGACATCGGCTTCAAAAGCGGACGGGTAACGTTATAGAAACCGTGCAAACCGATACCCAATACCTTGTCCCAATCTTCCTGTTCCATCCAGAGCAAGAGATTGTCCTTGCGAATACCGGCATTGTTCACCAATACTTCGATGAATTCGCCCGGATGTGCTTCCTGCCATGCTTCGATAGCTGCTACGCTTTCTTCGCACTTGCTCACGTCAAACTTCAAGAGTTCGCCCTGACTTCCGGCTTCCTGAATCAGTTCGAGTGTTTTTTGAGCTTCCGCATCGTTCGACACATAATTTATCACTACGCAATATCCCATTTGAGCCAACTTCACACAAACGGCTCGTCCAATACCACGGCTTCCGCCGGTAACCAATGCATATTTCATAATCTTATCTATTTATTTTTCCAACTTTAATTCCTTTCTAATCGTATCCAATCCCAATATTTCGGCACAGGTCAAGAACGATGTCATCGAAACACCCAAGATGCCATGCAAGTTCAGACTTTGTCCCGTCAACAAGAGATTCGGGATGGGAGTCCGGGGCGTCAAGACCGTATACATCGGGTTGTTGTAATCTTTTCGAATGCCGAACGCACATCCTTCCGCACTCGATATATAGCTTTGGTAGGACAATGGCGTACTGGTAAAAATACGTTCCACCGCCCCTCTCAATTCAGGCAATCGCTTTTCTACCAAGCGAATACATTCTTCTGTCTTTTCCTCCTTGAAAGCAACATAGTCTTCCCCTCTACGACCGACCGGGAAGTTCACCCACTTCTTCACTTCCGACCAACTCATCGGCGAGAGAAGATCAATGTTCACTGCTGTAGATGAATAAGGTTCGGGCACGGAGTAGTTTACCAGCACGCTTTCGGTCTTCAGCGTATTCACATTCCACAAGTCGGCATCCACACGATGCACAAAGATATTCCGGTTTACATAAGGAAGCAATCCCGGCTTCAAGCGAATGTTGGCGGTAAACATACCGAACGTGTTATCCAAATTGGCAATACGGTTCCGATAGATGTTCCGCAATGCCTTGCTGTCCTTCACCAACGAAATGGTATGAGACGGATGGACACTGGAGATGATCCAATCGGCCTCCAAGTAATCTTCCTCATTGACGATAACACCTACCGCCTTTCCATTCTCCTCCTTAATGTATGTTACCGCTGCCCGGGTTCTGACCTCGCCTCCCATCGAAAGGATGCCTTCCACCAGTTTGTCAGCAATCTGCGAACCTCCGCCCCTTAATCGCCACGCACTCCGGATAAAGGAGTCGTTGATTTGGGCAAAGGTATATAAAGGCAAGGTAGGTGCATTGAGTTCCATCTTCAATGAAGTACCCGAAAGCACTTTTCGCAACAACGGATTCTGGATGGTTTCGTTCAGAAACTCATATGCCGAACGGGACAACAAGGTATAGGTGTGTCGCTTGCTTTCATCACCTTTGAAAGCATCGAAGATATGGTCACCCACCCCCTTCAGGAAATCCACGTATTTCTTCAAACCTTCCCGTTCTTTTGGGAAACGTGCCGCCATCCGTTCGTAAAAGCGCTGATGCTTGTTAGCAAACGCGAAAGTATCCTCGCCTATCACCACTTCATCAAAACAATCTTCATCGAGTTTCTTCCAGGGAAGTCCCATCAAATCGAAGTAGCTGAAAAGGGTATGAAGTGACTCGCCCTCGTCCAAGGCTCCCACATAATGAAAGCCCGTATCGAACAAGGCTGCTCCCCGACGGAACGTCTGCAAGCAACCGCCCACCTGACCTTCATGTTCCAAGACGGTGACCTGCATACCGTTCTTGGCTAGAATGTAACCACATTCCAAGCCTCCCAATCCAGCTCCTATGATGATGACACTCCCTCTTTTCATTGCTTAAAACGTTTCGAGAAGAAATTAAAGCGCATCAAGTAACGGAACAAGGCCGGTTGCAACGTATAAGTAATCAATATCGTTGCACTCATCCCAATCAAGGTACTGATGCCGATGGAATGGATGGCGGGATGTGTCGCAAAGAGCAACGAACCGGTCACAATCATCAGCACGAAAGCCGAGAAGAAGATGGCAGTCTTGTGATATGTCAGGAGGTTGTCATCTTCGCCTTTCGCCTTGGCAATCAAGCCTGTCATGACGAAGATACTATAATCGACACCGATACCAAAGATAAAGGTAGCGATGATGATGTTTATCAAATTAAATTGCAACCCGAAGATGCCCATGATGCCTTGCACCACATACCAACTCAAGCCCATCGGCAAGAAAGCGATGAGGGCAATCGGGAAACTCCGGAACGACACCAGAAGCACAATGAACACGAAGATGGACGATATGCCGAGGATGGTATTGAAGTCATCGTTCAGCATGCTCACCATATCGTTCGTATAATAGAAAGGGTCGATACACACGGCATGAGGCAATACCGCAACGGCATCATTCACGATTTTCTTGTTGGCTTCCGGCAATTGTACGGAAGTGAATACCACATACTTGCCTTCGTCGGTCAGTTCGATGAAGTTGGACACGAGACTTTCCGGCAAGACTTCGGCATCGTAAAGGGATTCGGCTTCGTAATCCGATTCAATCATCATGTTGAATGGTTCGAACATGATGGGGTCAAGCCCGTTCTTCTTCGCCATACGGTTGACGGTCAGTTGGACTTCGGCGATACGTTCTTCCGTCCAATAATCCTTCCATAGGGCAATACGTTCTTCCTGCTCCTCCAATGGGATAAACAACTCGGACACCTTGGCATATTGATGCAGGACTCCCTCCTTCTGCAAGGAGTCGAGCGTGGCGATGATGGCCTTGTTGTACATCAAAGCCTCATCCAAATCTTCGGAAGTAGCGGCATAATACTGAGTTGCATAGCCGGTACTGTTCTTTTCTTCGTATAGTTGTCTGGATTTTACGACTTTCGGTTCGTTGTAACCGATGTTTCGTAGGTCGCTATCGAAAGTGACCCATCCTGCGGTAAAAAGACAAATTAAGCAAAGCGCTTCCAATGCAATGCGGATACCCCGCTTTTCGTCCAAAGGATAAGAATTGATCTTGTCCAATACCTTGAACGCCTTGTCGGAACGGCGATTGCCTTTCGGGCGGAAAAAATGAGGCAGAAAAACCAAGGCAAAGAACGTTGTACCTACCATGGCAAACGAAGCAAACCATCCAAAATCCTTCAACAATTCACTTTCGGTAAACAGCAATCCCAAGAAAGCACCGATGGTAGTCAAACAACCCAAGATAACGGGAGTGGACTGGTCCTTCAATACTTGGACTGGATCACTCACATACTTATAATGAGTCAAGACATGCAAGCAATAGCTCAAAGCGACCCCCATGACAATGGCACCAATACCCATCGCCATCAAGGACATGCCTCCCTTCAGCCAGTAAATGCAAGCCAACGCAAAAAAGGCTCCATATACTACCGGGGACAAAAGCATGAACAACGTAGACTTGTTGCGGAAACAATAACCCAACACAATGCAAATGATCAGCAAGGACAAGCCCACTGTAAGCATCAGGTCACTACGTATCTGACGGGAATTGAACACACTGTTCACCGGAGAACCATGGAAATAGACTTCCACTTCGGGATGTTCTGCCTTGAAGGCATCGATTTCCTTTTCCAACATATCGACCAACAGAAGGCCGGACATGGAATCGAACGAGCTGAAGTTGGGTGCCAAGAAAGCGAGTGCTACGGTTGAATCGGGCACAAATAGGTGTCCGTCTATCAAGGTGAAGCCTGCTGCTCCCTTATCCATGGACATTCCCTCAGGAATCATCGCCATGCGGAGGGCTGCCGGGTCTTGTCCCACCATGGTCGTCTTGTTACCCTCCTCGTCATTCATCACGAGGTCATAATTCAAAGCCATCTGTCGGTCGACAGCTTCTTCTGTCAAGAGAGAATCGAAACGTTCATATGCTTCGGGAGACACAAAGGAAGGAACATGCGTCAAGGCATAATCCAATCCGTTGATAATCAGGTCATCGTCAATCTGATGGAGAACATTGGCAATGTATTGGGTTGCCGTATCCTTCTCCAAGAGGTTTCCGACGAATTCATCGCAATATTCAGCCAATGTCTCGGGTGCAACCGGTTCATCCGTTGCCGAAGTCAACTGAATGAAAATCTTGTCCTTCACGCGAAGGTTTCCGAAAGCCAAACCACTTTCGTTAGCCGCATCGGTCTGCGGCAGAAGCTTGGCTATGTTTTCCTCGTACTGAACCTTGGAGCCAAAGTACACGAATATGACGGAGCTGAGAATGAGCAGCCCGTACATCAGTGCTTTCTTCTTTTCGAAGAAGCGATAGATTGCGATGAAAAGTTTGTCCATAGTTTAATTAGTCTTGTATGTATCTTCTGTCAACTCGGCTTTCAAGTCAAGATAAACATCCTCATTCTTCCCGATAGTGGCCTTCAACTTATAAGCTTCTCCCTTTTCTTCCAAGAGAATCTTCACCTCTACTTGAGGATGCGCCAACGGAGTGACCAAGGTGGTCAATCGGCACTGCTGCAAATTATTCAAAAACAAGGACTTGCCAGCCACTTGTTCGGCACATTCCTTGACCATCTGAATGTTGCAAACACCGGGTGATACAGGTTCTCCCGGGAAATGGCCTTCGTATACTGGACAATCCGCATTCAGGCTGATGTCAAAACGCACGATACCGTCGTCCTGCTTCAACACATTTTCTATTGTATAGTAATCTTTTATCAACATAATCATTTATTCCAACATATGTTTTTTCTTCCACTCAGCCAAGAACGGCGGACAAGAAGGTTCAAACTCCCCTTCGTGAGTGGTAAACAACTGAGTGGATTCAGCAGTAAATACCAACGCATTATCCGACTCCTTGCGAATTTCGTAATCGAACACCAGCTTCGCCCCTTTTGTCGGTCGGCAAGTAATGGTTACCAACAACACATCATCCACCGTAGCCGTTTGATGATAGCGCATCTTGATATCAAACATCGGAGCCAAATAGCCGCTATCGTAAATGTACATATACTCCAATCCGTACTTGCGTCCGAAAGCCTCTCGAGCATCTTCCATATAGGTGATGTAATGGCCATGCCATACCATCTTAATGGAATCCACCTCCGAGAAACGCACCTGCACACGAACCGTCTCACTCAATGCCATCTCAATCCTCCTTAATAAATATCTTCATCTGACAAGTAGCCAATACTTCTTCTTCCGATTTCGTTTCGGCTGCAATCAAAGTAACTCCTGCCGCTTCGCCCAATACCCGAAGACTGGTATGCAGAAATTCGCCTACCTTCGGCAAACGAACAATCTTGAATTTCTTCACTTCTCCAATAAAGCCCAACTTCGGCGATTCACCTTTGGTATAGGGAGCATAACCGGCAAAGGCCGCTGCACTTTGTGCCACATGCTCAATCATTCCTGGCTCGCGAAGAAAGCCTCCCTCACAAAAAAGATTACCCGACTGTACATGAAGTCCCGTCTCTGCGCTCGTTTCATCAGCACAAAAGAAGGTATCTACCATGACAATTGGGTTACGTTGGGGGATGAGTTTGTACAACCCTTCCCCTTCAAGCAATGGTTGTTTCATCTTGTTTCTTTTTATTTTTACACCACAGAGTACACAGAGTTCCACGGAATTATTTAATCTTTACTCTGTGGGACTCCGTGTACTCCGTGGTGAAATGTGCTTTACGCTCTTTCAGCAATAAAGTCGTAAAGAGCCTGGAAAGTCTGAACCTGTACCATTTCAGCACCCTTGATCTTTACACCAAATTCTGATTCAATCAAAGCAACCATGTCTACCAAGCTCAAGCTATCAAGTTGGAGAGTTTCCTTGATGTTTGCATCAGGAGTGATATCAGATACTTCCACTTCAAATTCTTCAGCCAATGTTTCGTTGATTTTTGCGATCAATTCGTTCTTTTCCATTTTTTCTATCTTTTTATGTTGTTATTAATATTTTCTTAAAGGTTTCTCACAATCAATGTAGAGTTGGTACCACCAAAGCCAAATGAGTTCGACAAGAAGGTATCAAACCCTGTTTCGATACGCTGTGCCGGGATATACAACTTCGCAGAATCTTCATCCGGATTTTCGAAATTGAGGTTAGCAGCTATGAAGTTGTTCTTCATCATCAACATGGAGTAAATCACTTCACTGGCACCTGCCATCCACATTTCATGACCAGTCTGACTCTTGGTAGAAGTTACCGGAATACGGTGATCACCAATTACACGATAGATGGCCTTTGCTTCGTTGGTATCGCCCACGTGAGTCGAAGTAGCATGCGCATTGATGTAACCGATTTCATCCACACCGATACCTGCACGGCGGATTGCCATTTCGAGCGACTTGGCTGGACCATCCACATTCGGAGAAGAGATATGGTCACCATTCGATGAGAAGCCATAACTCAAGATTTCCGCCAAGATCGGTGCACCACGACGGACTGCCGATTCGTAGCTTTCGATAATCACGGTAGCAGCACCACCACCCGGAACCAAACCATCGCGATCACGGTCGAACGGACGGCTCGCCTTGGTCGGCTCGTCTTCACGGATAGAGAAGGCCGAGATACCGTCGAATGAACCGACAGACCATGGATTTACTTCCTGAGCACCTCCACAAACGACCATTTCCTGCAAACCGTTCTGGATGAGCAATGCACCCAAACCAATGGCATGAGATCCACTTGCACAAGCACCCGATACAGTCAAGTTAATACCCTTCAACTTGAAGATACAACCCAAGTTCATGGTTACAGTAGAATTCATCGACTGGAAGATAGCACCCGAACCACACAAGGTAGTGTCTTTCTTTTCACGCATGGTGTCCACTGCCTTCACATTAGGCACGGTAGAACTGTCATTACCATACAGCAAACCTACATCATGTGTATTCAAATAATCCTGATCGATACCAGCATTGCGAAGTGCATCTACGGTTGCACAATAAGCATACTTGGCCTGCTCAGGCATATATACACGCTGAGAACGACTCAGCAATTTCTTCAAATCCGGTTCTTCCAACTTGGCAGTCAAAGCCGAACGGAATCCCATCTCCTTACGCTCCGGAGCAAAAATGATACCGCTCTTTCCATGGTATAGCGAGTCACGTACTTCGTCCAAAGTCTTTCCGAGGCACGAATAGATACCCATACCGGTAATCACTACTCTGTTCATCATTATTCTATATCTTTATTTATGTTTCTTTGTTTTAAGTATATCCAATGCTTCGTTCAGCAGCCCGTGCATGTCCTTACGCATCCGCTTCAACTTGTCTACCGATTTAGGATGAAGCAGGCACTTCAACGATTGAAGCGCTTTCTTGCCACACTGTGCATACTTCCAGCAGAAGAGCATGATGAGCGGGAAAAGAGCTACATATATCAATGCCGACAACCAACCGTTTGTCAATCCCACCACCAGCAAAGTAATCAGGCTGAACAATGGAATAGTAAACAATACTGCCGAACCAAACAACAAGGTTCCTTCGAACATCGGGTCCTTCATCTTGGCCTTGAAGATGCTCATCGGAATCCAATACACCAGCATACTCGGCCACCAAGAGAATATCCACAACGGGAACAACATCAACAGTAACAGAAGTTTGAAACCCAAGGTTATCGGATTCACTTCTTGTTTCAAATGTTCATCGGTGATGCCGTGCTCGTCGATACCTTGACGCAACAAACGTGCTATTTCATAAGCCGCAGCAACAGTACCTTGAAGGTAAGTATCCTCAGACTTGAAACCTTCATCAAGCTTCGCTACCAATTCCTTGTCAACAAGCAATCGTTCCGGCAAATCATTCGGGTCGATGCCCTTTGCCTTGGCATAATCGGTACCGTAAGTAGTACGGATAAAGTCGATAGCCTGATAATTGTCCAAGTCACGAATATCAAGCATCAAGTTCGAAATCTGTTCGCGCACCAGCTTGTTCACTTCGCGTTGGGCCGTACGTGGTTTGGTCTTGTAAAGCTCGTAATAAGGCTGGAGGGAAATCGGCGTACCGAATTTCACCAACATGCGGTTGCGCATACCGAAATAGTGGGAATAATGGTTACAAGCCGGCAAAATCACCACATCCTTTTCAAAGTTGCCCAATTCGGCTGCTTCGAAAGCCATCTTGGTATAACCGAACGAGAATGTACCCAACCAACGCTTGTCCTGATGACCTGCTTCCGGATACATAATCACAGTCTTACCATCAATCAAAGCCTGTTCGGACTGGCGGAAAGTTTCGGCATTCTTGCTGAGCGCACCTTCGCCCTCATAATCCAAGCGGAACGCAGGCAACAAGCCGATAGAGCGCAAGAACTTGTTGGCTATCGGTGATACCAAGAACACATCGGCACGGGTAATGACGTGCGGTTTACGGTCCTGGAACGAAAACACCAAGCCCAACGGATCGTTCATGCAGTTCTGATGATTGGAGACAATCAGCAACGGAGTACCGTCTGCCGGAACCGCCTCGCTATTCACCTTATAGGTCTTCTTGTAATAAATCTTATCATGGAAGAAACGCAAGTACGCCTTGAATCCCCAATACAAGCATCCCGGTTTCTCTATCTTCTCTTTACCTTCACTCATACTTTAAATACACATTTACGCAAAATCTGTGCAAAGGTACGATAAATTTGGCAGATATTCAATATTTACCCCCGAGTTTTATGATTGACAAGAATTTAGAACATTGAATCTGCCTTATAGAATAAAGGGCTGCCCTAGAATCACTTCCCGGACAGCCCAACCTTTTAATATAACAGAATAATTAGGTATGTTAATAACGACCACCTCCGAGGGCTTGATAAAGGTTTACTAAGTTCTGATTTTGCTTAAACCGATTGGCAGTCTGTTGCAACTGCGCGTTCAATAAGGATTGCTGGGCAGTCAAGACCTCCAAGTAAGTCGTACTTCCATGCTTCATCAGCAAGGATGTGCTATGATAAGCTTTCTGCAAGGCGAGCACTTGCTTATCAAACAAAGCAGACTTATCTTTACTCGTCTGACATGCCATCAAGGCTTCGTTTACCTCTGCACCGGCATTGAGCAAAGCTTGTTGGAAAGCCAATGAAGCTTGTTCTTGCTGTGCTTTGGCAATCTTGTATTGTCCTGCGATGCGACCTTGTGCAAAGAGCGGTTGGGTCAATGAACCAACGGCGGAGGCCAAGAACTTACCAGGATTGACAATAGCACCTCCAGCCGAATTGGTCCATCCGGCACTTCCACTCAGCGTCACAGAAGGATAGAACGCGGAGCGTGCCACGTTTGTCGCATAGAAGGCAGCCTCCAACGAACGCTCGGCAACACGTACATCGGGACGATTAGCAAGGAGTTGAACAGGCAAACCAATAGACAATTGTTCAACACACAGAAGAGAGGATTCCTTCCACGATGCACGGTCGATGCGATGCACCGGTTCTGCCAACAATAACGACAAACTATTTTCTACCTGATTGATTTGCTCTTTCAGGTCTAAGACGGAACTTTGCACACCTAGATGCGCGGCTTCCATCTGAGAGACAGCGGCTTCATTCGCCATCCCTGCATTCATCAGGGCACGAGTGCTCTTCACACTCTCGCCCCACGAACGTTCGGTTTCCTCGCTGATGCTCAACTGGGCATCCAACATCTGCAAGGTATAATAGATATTGGCAATGCCGGCAATTAATTGCGTCTGCACGGCTTGCTCATAGTCATGGCTCTGTTCCAGCAATGCCTGCGCCTGCTTCTTGGCATTGCGCACATCACCTCCGAATAGGCTGAACTGCCAACTGGCAGTCAATGGCAAGTTATAAGTCTCCACCGCTTCGTGCTTGTCAAAGCTGCTGATAGTCCCTTGCGGTGCCAAGGCAAACGAGGGCAACAAAGCGAGTTTAGCGGAAAGCATGGTGGCTTCTGCCTGCTTTACCCGAAGGCGGGCACTCTGCAAATCGGTATTGTTCTGCAAGCCTTTTTCTATCAAAGTTTGCAGTTGTTCATCCGCAAAGAGATTCTTCCACGACATTTCTCCCAAGCTGACCTTGGTTGTATCGATGGACACTTCTTCGCCAAAGAGATTATCGGGAAGCGTCTCCTGCTGATGATAGTTGGTGTAGACGCCGCAACTGCTCAGCAACGGCATTACAGATAATATAAAGATGGTTTTCTTCATTATAACTTATTCTTTAAACACACTACGTTCTTCCAAACTTCTCTCTCTTTCCAAGGCAAACTGTGCATCAGCTTCTTCACGCTTTGGTGGACGAACCTTCTCCTGCAAGTATTCGAAGATGACAAAGAATACCGGCACCACAAAGAGCAAGGCGATGGTTCCCACCAACATACCGCCTACTACGGTCGTACCGAGGGATGAATTACCATTGGCACCGGCACCACTGGCAAACATCAACGGAAGCATACCGAAAATCATGGTGAGTACCGTCATCAAGATCGGACGGAAACGTACTTGGGCAGCTTGATAGGCGGCTTCTACGATACCCATTCCCTTGCGTCGGCGATCAAGTGCAAACTCAGTAATCAAGATGGCAGTTTTAGCCAATAAGCCAATCAGCATGATGACCCCCGTCTGCATGTAGATGTTGTTTTCCAAACCGAACATCTTGGCGAAAAGGAACGAACCCATCACCCCGAACGGTACGGAAAGAATAACCGCCCATGGCACGAGGAAGCTTTCGTAGAGACAAGACAGAATCAAGAAGATGAGTACTACACAAATGAAATAGATGATAACGGTTTGATTGCTTCCGCTCAACGATTCTTCCTCGCGCGACATGCCACCATATTCATAACCGTAACCGGTAGGCAACGTCTGGCCGGCTACTTCTTCAATCACTTTCATTACTTCACCGCTTGAATATCCTTCGGCTGGTGTCACCATGGCCGAGATACTACTGTACAAGTTGAAACGGTTGGCCACTTCGGCACCTTCTATTTTCTTCAACTTCACGAACTGCCCCACGGGAGCCATCTGCGTACCATTCCGCACATAGATGTTGTTCAGCGAAGCTTCGTCCAAGCGATACTCTGGCGAGGCTTGCAACATCACCCGATATACCTTACCGAACTGATTGAAATTGCTCACATACGAGCCACCGCAATAACTACCCAATACACTCAACACATCGGCAGGCGAAATACCGGCACGCTTACACTGGGCAGCATCCACTTCCACTTGTACTTGCGGGAAGTTCATGGCGTAAGTGGTATAGGCCATCATCACTTCCGGACGCCGGTTCAAGGCACCGAGAAACTGCATGGCATTCTGATAAAACACAGTCCTGTCGCCCCCCGTACGGTCCTGTATATTCATATCAATCGCATTACCCATACCATAACCCGGAATCATCCCCGGCTGTACGGTGAAGCTCTGTACCTCCTTGATGGCAGAAAGTTGTGCATTCAGTCGAGCAATCACAGCATTCGAGCTATGTTCTTCTCCCTTACGGTCATTCCAATCATGCAGACGCACAATCACCGAACCATACGAGGAACCTTGTCCTGAAATCAACCCGTAACCCGAGATTACAGAATAGGTCTTGATTTCCTCGGTTTGATTCAATATCTCACGAACCTTCTCCATCGCTACAGCTGTTTCTTCAAGCGTGGATCCCGGCGAACCACTCACGTTAATCATCAATACGGCTTGGTCTTCCTGAGGCACAAGGCCTGTCTTGGTAGTCTTCATGAGGAATACCAACAAGGCAGCCGTTACAGCCAAGGTTGCTCCTGTTATCCAGCGATGCTTGAAAGCGAAACTGATGCCTTTCTTGTACTTGCCGAGCATGGCATTGTACGAGGCATTATAAGCCGCTTTTACTCGTCCATTGATGCTCTTGGGACTTTTCTTTCCATCACTTGGCCGCATCATGATGGCACATAGAGCCGGGCACAATGTCAAGGCACAAATCATGGAAAGCCCTACCGATGTAGCCATCGTCACCCCGAACTGGGTATAGAACACACCCGATGTACCACCCATGAACGTTACCGGAATGAACACTGCCATAAAGACAATGGTACAAGTGATGATAGCCATGGTCACATCACTCATGGCATCCTTGGTGGCCAGGTAAGGCGACTTATATCCGGAGTCGAATTTCTCCTGAACAGCTTCTACTACCACAATGGCATCGTCCACCACTGTACCGATGGCAAGCACCAACGCAAACAAGGTCAGGATGTTGATGGTAAATCCTGCAGCCGACAAGCACGCAAATGTACCAATCAACGACACGATGATGGAGATGGACGGAATGAGCGTTGCCTTGAAGTCCTGCAAGAAGAAATACACCACCAAGATAACCAAGATGATAGCCACCACCAACGTTTCCACCACACTATAAATGGATGCAAACAAGAAGTCGTTGGACGACATCAACGGGCGGAACTCCGTACCTTCGGGTAGTTCTTTCTTGATTTCTTCCAATTCGGCGGTAATGCGTGCATTTACTTCGGTTGCATTCGCTCCCGCTACCTGGAAAGCCAAGAACGGTACCCCCGGCTGACCATCCACATCACTATGGAAAGCATAACTCAACGCACCCAGTTCCACCTCTGCCACATCCTTCAAACGAAGTACTTGCCCATTCGGAGTAGAATGAATCACAATGTTCTTGAACTCATCCACACTTTTCAAACGGCCGGTATATTTCATCGTGAACTGATAGGTATTGTCGGTATTCTCACCCAACTGACCGGTCGGTGCTTCAAGGTTCTGTTCGCCAATCACGGCTGCGATGTCACTCGGCACCAGATGATACTGCGCCATCCGTTCAGGGTTGAGCCACACACGCATGGAATAGGTATTGCCGAGAGCCATCACATCGCCCACCCCTTCGATACGCTTGATTCGGGGCACTACATTGATGTCGAGGTAATTGGACAGGAAGTTTTCGTCATAGCGTCCGTTCGTACACACGAACGAACCAATTTGCAAGAATGAAGTCTGTCGCTTCTGTGTCGTTACCCCGATTCTTGTCACTTCGGCAGGCAACAAGCCTTGTGCTTTCGCCACACGGTTCTGCACATTCACCGCAGCCATATCGGGGTCTGTTCCTTGTTTGAAATAGACTTCAATGGCTGCCATCCCCGAATTGGATGCATTCGATGTCATATACATCATATTTTCCACCCCGTTGATACTTTCTTCGAGGGGCATAATCACGGCATTCATCACCGCTTCAGCATCGGCTCCCGTATAGGTGGTAGATACACGCACCGTAGGCGGAGCAATGTCAGGATATTGTTCTACCGGCAATGTCACCAACGAGATGAAGCCGATAATCACGATGAGGATGGAGATGGAGAATGCCATCACCGGCCTCTTGATAAATATGTTTCCTTTCATTTCTCCTCCTTATTTTACTACAGTACCTTCTCTTACCAAGCCTGCACCCTTGGCAATGATTTCATCGCCAACTTGAAGGCCATCGGTCACTACAAATTCCTTACCATCACTGGTAGGACTCACGCTTACCAAAGCCGAAGTCGCCTTACCATCAACGACTTTATATACAATATATTTGTTCTGCATCTGAACAGCAGCCGCTTGTGGAATCACCATCGCATCCTTGTGAACAGTAGGCATCAGCACCGTGCCGTTGGCACCGCTATGTAGAATGCCCCCTTCGTTCGGGAATACGGCACGTGCACTGATGGTTCCTGTCTGACGGTCAATCACCCCACTTATGCTTTCGATGCGTCCCGTATGTTCGTACATGCTCCCGTCATTCAGTTTCAATTGTACAGTAGGCATCGCCTTCAATGCCTCGTCCATGGAGCCGTGCTGACGGGTCATGGAAAGCAATTGGTTCTCGGTCATGGAGAAATACACATACATCTCCTTGTTGTCGCTCACGGTGGTCAAAGGTACTCCCATCGATGGACTTACCAATGTACCTTCACGCATCGGGATAGCCCCTACCACCCCATCGCTCGGGCTTTTCACTTCGGTGTAAGCGAGATTGTTCTTGGCGTTCAGTTCTTGTGCTTCGGCTTGTGCCACTTGTGCCTTGGCAGTGAGCAAAGCATTTTCGGTGGTCTTCAACTGATGTTCGCTGATAACATTCTGTGCATAGAGTTCCTTGGCACTGTCGTAACTCAATTGGGCAGTGGCCAATCCTGCCTTGGCGGCCTGCACATTGGCACTGGCGGTATTGAGAGCTGCCCGATAGGGTACCTGGTCGATGATGAACAACGACTGTCCTTTTTTTACCTTCTGACCTTCGCTGACCATTACCCGTTGAATGGTACCTGACACTTGCGGCAAGATACCGGCATCGTACCGTCCACGGATGGAAGCCGAGTAACCGGTCACAAATTCCTTGTCGGAAGTCACTACCTTCATTGTCTCATAACTGGCACCGCCTCCTGCTTGTTGGGTAGGTGCTTGTTGGCACGAAGCCATCCACACGGAGCAACTAAACAGACCTATCAGTCGCATCCATTTACCTTTCACTTTCTTCATTCTATATCGATTAGTTTTTGAATTTTGGCGCAAAAGTAAGACAATGAGCAAAAGCGATGATTATCTTTTTTCAACCACAAGTGTTCCTTTTTTCCAGGTTTGAATCATTTAACAATCACGATACAAGAAACGAGAAAAACAGAACATTCAAGGCTGTTTATGGAACACCGATATACAAGTTTTATTTCAGAACTTTGCGAACGGAAACAAAACCCCCATCACATGAAGACTGAAACTATCCGAACCATTACCATCGAAGATTTTAAGCACGACCCACACTTAATAGACTATGTGGACGAAAACCTAGTTGTACTGGACAGTGTGGAAGCTACTTTCAGTGATGCTACCCCCGCGAAAATGGATTGCTTCATCATTGTATTCTGCATGGAAGGCGAAACAAGCATCAACATCAACAACAAGAATCATGTACTCAAAGCCGACCATTGTGCCATCATCTTGCCCAATACCATCGTCCGACCTCTACATGCCAGCGAAGGATGCATATTCCGAATCGTCGCGATTTCTTCCACTTTCATGAAGGAAGTCACCAGCAGTCGCAAAGAAACATGGGACATCAGCTATTATCTATACAGCAATCCTATTTTCCCTATCAACCGGAACAGTTCCTACAAATTGTATCTATATAAGGAAATCGTGCTGACCTGCATCAACGAGAAGGAGCATGCTTATAGCAAGGAAGCCAAAAAGCATCTATTTTCAGCTATCTTCTGCGAAATATTGGGTGCTCTCCATCAGAACATTCCCGTTCAAGAAGACACTCCCAACTACCGCAACGACCGCTCCATGCACATCTTCCGCAAGTTTTTGGAGAAAGTGGCAGAGGACGATGGAAGCCATCGCTCGGTAACCTACTATGCCGACCAACTTTGCTACACAGCCAAGCACCTATCTACCGTTGTCAAGAAAATCAGTGGAAAAGGGCCGCTTGCCATCATCAATGAACACGCCATACAACAAATAAAATACGAATTGAAGCATTCGGACAAGAGCATCAAAGAAATTGCCGATCAATTCAATTTTGTCAATCCGTCCTTTTTCGGGAAGTTCGTAAAAGCCTATACAGGAATGCCACCCTTACAATATCGGAATTCGGCGGAAAAAGAATGACGGGACATTAGAAATTAAAATTCCTTGCCATATTCACATAAGGCAAGGAATCAATCAAAAATTCAAAAAGCTAAATGAATTCTCTACTATCAGAAGTAACTTTGATTCAAATAGATACGTTCTTCTTCACCAGAATTGTCAAACTCAATCTGATTTTCACGAGCTAGCCAACCAATAGCCGTCCACAACTCAGCATCGGACAATTCGATTTGTTCTTTCAATTCCTGAAATGTCCAACAATAACGACCGGCCATTGTTCTCCAAACAACTCCGGCATTGGTTCCAATTAAATTCTTATCCATAGTCTTTGGTTTTAGAAGTTATTTCACAAATATATATCACTTTGCTTGAATATTAAAACAAATATTTCCTTTTTATTGTTTTATTTTACTAAAAACCTCCAAAGCGGCATTTATATTCGCAAAATATCAAGTCAAAAAGACAAAGCAACTGTAGCCCGGATACCATTTTTCTGAATGCCGGGATGATTCAAATAATTCAAACGCCAAACATAATCCACCCGAACGGCATTGAATATATTCTCGATGCCCACACTGGCCTCCATGTAAGGTGTCTTCCCCAAAGCATAGGTACCCTGTGGGAAAAGGAACAGTCCTTCTCCATTCTTAGCAGGATTGTTCTTATCCGTCAAGTTGCCCCATAAGCCACGGAAACAGAACACTTCTCTCCAGCGTAGTTTCTTAATGAGCGGTATTCGGTTCAGCAGATTACCATTCAAGTAATAGGTCAAATCCCACGAAGCATATTCATCGTTGATGAACTCCAACGGATTCATATTGGTATACGTTTCCGGTTGAATGGTATAGGACAAATTAGCATTGGGCAAAATCAAAAGCGGATAGGGTACTTCCGTCCAGACCTTTCCAGCTTTTACTATGGCATCCAGATAGCCGAAAGCCGAGAACCAAAAACGCTTTTGGATACCGATATCGGTCCGATGATAATCGTAATCGGAGCCAAGGAAACCTTTCTTCGCCATGACATGGTTGAGGGTAAATATCCAGGCATCATAAGTAATGGGAATACGATGATTGCGCGTTTGGAAGAATTTCTCGTCCTTGCCATAACGGAAATTCAGTTCCAGTTGGGACATGTCGTAATGATCTATCGGTGAGAAACCCTGGATTGTATTTTCTTGAAACAAGGCATACTTCGTAGCATACTCCCGCCGATGACGGAAAGTCGCTCCATAGGAAATCCCATTATAATGCTCCTTAAGGTACCCAATCTCTGCCTGACGCAAATACGAAGCCCTCATATCCTTCATACGTTTGATAGACAACAGAAAATTATCCTTACCTGTATTCAGATACTGCTCACCTAACTTATTCACATCGTACATGTATTCCAAACGGACGGAATGACGGGGAAACTCCTTCCGGTATTCCTTACGCTCATTGAAAGAATACTCTACCAACAAATCATACTTAGGCTTCTCGTCCTTAAAACCATATGCCACATAGCCATCCAAAAACAAATGTTTACTGAAAGCCGGTGTGGTAGTACCTCCCGCCCTCATGCGAAAACCTTCCAATTCATTACCGCCTATCGACGAGTTCATGGGACCGAACTCAAACTTGCTTTCTTTCGGATTCTTTGTGGTAGCCATATAGCCGGAAAACAAAATGGATATGGCTTTCTCTGTATAATAAAATATCGGAACCGAGCGAAGATCCTGCATCATATTTTTGAGGGAATTCGGATTCTTGCGTACCGCTTCCTCCGGACGGACTTCCTCCCAGAAATGCTCCGATCTACTATCGGCTTCCTTCAATGTAATGACAGGCTGGCTTTGTGCAAAGGCACGCAGATGAGCACCGCTTTCCGGTTCTTGAAAAGTATGGTTGTTATACGTAGTCAGCCGTTGGGCATACATACCTTTCGAATCTTCTTTCAACTTGAAATGTACGGAAATATTGTCTTTTGCAATGAGACGCGTTTGATCTTCAGCACGACGGAAAGTCTGTTCGATACTCATCTGGTTCACAAAGTTCAAGTTAATGTCTTTTGGCACATTCAGCACCGCTTTTTGCACAAAATAAGTAGAATCCAAAGCTACATATAAATGTCCCGTAAACCCGAACGTTTCGGAGTTGAAAGGAACGAAACCCAAGTCTACACACCGTTGATTGTCTACTACAAGAGTATCCAATAAATAGTATTTATAATAGTTGGGACCCATGGTCGATAACGGACTGACAAATCGCTGCAAGAACAAGGGTATGTCGTTCTGAAAGATATCGACCTCCCTGAACACCTCTTCCAAAAACTTCCCGACACCGTCTTGGGAAAGCATCTCGTCTACTCCCGACGATGCCTGCCCCTGCACGATTCGTCTTTCCGATTTCGGTTCCTTGCGGTAGAAGACGGTTTCGATTTTCTCTTTCTCCAACACAGGAAGAATGGTCGTTCCCGTTTCCAAGGTATCGATGTATTCATTCAGGAAATGAAACTTCCCTACTTTGCCATTCTTCTTGGGTTTCTGCTGATAGTCATTCAAACCCAACAAGAGCCGTTCATACTGGTCGTATTGATAAAAAGCTTTGTTGCGTGGATCATGATCCTTGCGTCGTTCAATGATTTGCTTCACCAAGCGGACGGCAGGATTGTCTTTCTTGCGGTATCTTTCCTTTCCGGGTTTGACGATTACTTCCTCCAAGGCTATTCCATCAGGAGCCAACCGGATATGCAGAGGACTGCTTTGCCCCGGATGAATGGATAGTCGACGAGGATTGTAGCCCAAGTAGGAGACTTCCAATGTTTGTGTACGTTCGGGCAATGGCAATTCGAACCGACCTTCTCCATCGGTGGCGGTTCCTATAGACGTACCTTGAAAAATCAACGAAGCATACGGTAATCCTTCCCCGCTGATCGAATCGGTTACCATTCCCTGAATTACCGCATATTGGGCATATCCCAAACATGCGGTAAAGAAAAACAAGAATACAAAAACAGCCTTAAGAATAAAATTCAGTCGCTTCATAATTTCTTCTTGTAACATCTACGTCGCTTGATAAAAGTGGGATTCAGCGGTTTCCATTGAGTAAGTTCCCTTACATTGTCCTCCAATTGTGGTCCCGTTTCTGCCCACTCGATGCCATATTGATTATAAATCGGTATCAAATCGTCGAAGAATAAAGCATTCACCCCCAACATCTGATAGTCGGGACGAACCGCAATGAGCAATAAATCGGCCATGGGTTCCGGCTTCCATTTCAACGCTTTCAACAAATAATACCAACCAAAAGGGAAGAGTTTTCCTCCCGACTTACGGAGTGCATGGGACAAGCTGCACATAGATACAGCTACACCTATTACCTCATCTTTTTCATTCTCAACCACCGTTACCAGCCGCTTGTCTACCAAGCCTAAATACATTTTGATAAAATCGTCTATCTGTCGGTCTGTGAATTCAGTAAACCCGAAAATAGGCGAATAAGCCGTATTCAGTAGTTGGAAGATTTTATGTCCGTATCCCCTACGGGTGATGTCCTTGTCGGTAATCTTTTTGACCTTCAAGTCGAACATCTCTTTCGAGAGTCTGGCTACGCGGGCATATTTAGTTGGAATTTCGGAAGGGATCTGAATACGTACCTGTACCCAATCCACTTCCTTTTCATAACCAAGGGCTTCCATGTGCTGAGGATAGTAAGCATAGTTATAATAGGTGTTCATAGAGCCTAACCTATCGAAATCTTCGATAAGCATCCCCTCCTTGTCGAAATCAGTGATTCCCATGGGACCTTGAATACGAGTCGTATTTCGTTCTTTTCCCCATTGAATGACCGCCTCCAACAAAGCCGAAGACACCTCCAGATCGTCCACGAAATCAAAGAATCCGAAGCGTACGTTTTGCGTCTTCCATTTCTCATTCGCCCGATGATTGATGATACCGGCTATTCGACCAACCGGATGCACGTTAGAATCATAGGCCACAAATGCTTGAATTTCCGAGCACTCCAATCCTGCATTCTTTTTGGGATTAAACATATTCCGGACATCCATCTCCAAATCCGGAACGTAATAAGGACAATCCTTGTAGATTGTTTCGGGGAATTCTACGAAGTCGTTCATCTCACGCTTCGTTGTTACCTTTTTGATAGTCAAGTCTTTCATCGTTGTAAATCATTTCATTGGGGAATTGGCTTAAGCAAACAATGTTTCAGTTTCCGTTTGGCATACTGTTTGGCCTCGAACGCCAGCAAGTAAAAACATCCCTGCAATTGTACTTTGTTGGTATCGAGGTGCAACAACTCTGCATACCGCTTCAAGATATAGTTTAGTAAATCGACGTTGTCTGATATCCTACGCAAGTTCTTGAGCCGCATCTTCAACGATAATTCGGGATAGAACTTCATCCGGTTATTGTCAATCAGCTGAAACGAAAAGCCACTGGAAGGGAGTTCCCGATACAAGATATTCCCAACATTCAAGTCCTGATGATAAACTCCTTGATCGTGTACCTTCACCAACCAAGCCACCAAGGCATCGAGCAACGGATACAAGGCTTGATTGCCCGCATCAAAATCGCGAAGAAAAGAAAGGGAGCGGTCTGGTATATATAGTGAAATAAAAAAACTATTCTGAAGAATACCATGCTTGAAAGTTTCCAGTACCGCTACCCCTTCGGGAGTATCTATCCCCAACTCCTTCAACCGGGAAGCATTCCGATAAGCCCGCATCGCCTTGCTCTTACGGAAGGTGGAATACATCAGTCGATTGAAAGCCGTAATGTGTCCATAACGTTTGACCACCACTTCCACTCCTTCCACCTGAAAACGCTTCACCTTATTACGGATATCGTACAGTACCTCTCCTCTTTCTTCAAATGAAACAGGGTCTATCAGTTCTTGAAGCAAGGACGAAATCGATTGGTACTTGGGGTTAATGGTCATTTGCATCATTTCTTTTTTGGACGGCAAAATTACATGAACCCCACAATCTTCGATAGTCTAAAAATCCTTTTCAGTTTGCTGTTTTTCCTTGGGCGAAATAAAGAACATGGATTCTGAAAAAAATGTCATCCCGTACTCGTCCTCTTCCGTAATTTTGCACTCATCATCATTCAATACGCATCAATTATGAAAGATTCAATCCGATACAAATGGAATAGTGGAAAGCCTTGCAAAGCTTGGTTTTTCGTCAAAGGGTTTCTGAAAGCTGTAGTCCCTCATCAGTACTATCAATGGAAAAAGGAAAGACTCCTCTGTCAGTTGGAGCACCGGAAAGACAAAGCATACATCATGGAGCGAGTGGCATATTACAACAAGATTCAGACTCCACAAGCTTTACCTACAGAAATACGACACGAGCATAAAGGACATTATTATGTCTTCTTGGACCAAATCCGAAACTTCCGTCCGAGTACCTTCCATAAGGCTTACTACCTGGATCTGCAAGATGCCGTCCGCTACTTCGACCGCTCGTTACGCATCAGCTATACACCGGGTGATGTCTATTTCACTCCATCGTTTCCAACCCTCGTCAAAAGCAGACTATTGGAGGAAGACAACCACCATTCGGTGATCTTGAAACTGGACAAGCTTCGCCATTTCATGTTTATAGACGACCGGAAAACATTCACAGAGAAAAAAGATGAAGCCATCTTCCGGGGAAAGATTCGCCTAAGCCGACAACGGGAACAATTCTTGCAGATGTATTTCGATTCTTCTTGTTGTGATTGTGGCGTAGTTGACCGATGTCCGGATCATCCGGAATGGGAAACGCCGAAGAAAACCATTCAAGAGCACCTGGACTATAAATTCATTCTAGCATTGGAGGGCAACGATGTAGCATCCAACTTGAAATGGGTAATGTCTTCCAATTCCATCGCCGTCATGCCACGCCCCACATGCGAGACTTGGTTCATGGAAGGAAAACTGAAACCCAACTATCACTACATCGAAATCAAAAATGATTTGTCCGACCTGGAGGAGCGCATGCAATACTACGTCAAGCATCCTCACGAAGCCCAACAAATCATTGAACATGCCCATGAATATGTTCGCCAGTTCATGGACGACGAGCGGGAAGAACTCATTCAGATGCTCGTCATGAAGAAATATCTAGAGATAACCGATCAGTGATTATTATTTCAACACAGATCTATCGGGTACACACACGAAATCATCGAAGGAGATTTTACGACATTCCCAATTACTCCTCCACTGAAGCACCTTCACCCCGCAAAAGGGAAATTCTTAACCTATCAACCACTTGCTCTTAGGCAATTTACCCAATACAGATACAAACATCCAAGAAGCGACAAATACCAACAACGTACATAAAGGTATGTGGACAGCCACAGGCACCATCATTCGGACCAAGACATAATCAATGGGACCTATCAGCAGATAATGTACCATGTAAATACCAAAGCCATAACGGGACAACGTACTCAGCACCCGATTCACCGCCTCGGAACGGATAGTCACATTACTTGCCATGACAAACAACGCATAAGTCATCAGCATCACATTCGGTGTACAGAAAAGGAAGAAGAGCTCCATTCCTTCGGGAGTGACATTCGGATCCAACATCATGAAATGGTATCCTTCGTAGGTTATCCAATAAGACAACAGAAAAACAGGTATCGTCAACCAAAACTTTTTCTGGAACGGGAAACGTCCGCTTTGCTTCATCCAGTGCCCCATCACAATATAACCGATGAAACCGGCAAAATAATAGAACAAGCCAAATTCATTCCATTCCGACTCTCCGAAAGCATAATTCATGACAAACGCACGGATGTAAGGAATGAAGAGCGATACTCCCCAAATAGTGAGGAAAATCGTTTTTTCTCTCTTATTGGACTTTTCCAACCATGGTGAAATGACCGGCATAAAAAAATACAGCCCGATAAGCATGTACACATACCACAGCGGATAACTGGTTCCATTGAAGGTCAACGGGATGCGTGCGACCTCCATCAAGGTATAAGACAGCGTCGGTTCTTGCGAGCCATAATAAGGGAAGAACATACGAATCAAATCATGGCTCTGTGTGAACAGATGAATCACCCACGGAAGCATGGTATAAGCCACTGACCAAAAAAGGAAAGGATAAAGAATGCGGGTAAGCCGTTTTTTATAAAATTCCACACTATCCATCTTGACCGGCAGAAGAAGATAACCGGTAATCAAAACAAACAACGATACCGAAGGTCGAGACAATGTTTTATAGAGTTCGGTCCAAAGTGTATACTCTTCACTACCGGCTGCTTGAGGAGCCGTCATCACGGTATCAACTACGTGGCAAAGAATGACTCCAAGAATAGCCATTGTCCGAACCACATCAATCCATGGAATATAGGCACGTTGTGTTTTCATCATGTATCCGTTTTAGATATCGGTTATGCATTTTAAAATAACGCAACAAATTTAGAAATAACTTTCCAATATCATTACTTTTCCCTAATATTTTTTCGTATGTCATTAAAGTAGGAGAATCCGTCATTCACACTGGCCATTTTTTGCTGCCGGGAAATATACAAGGTGGGTGTGTCGTAATCCGTGCCTAAAAAAGTGGATGCGTATTTCGACACATCCACTTCAACATTAGAGCATTGCTCTATTTATTTTTCCAGATTATTTCTGTCTTCTCACCGTATCAAGCACCTAGTTATTGCACACTTCACCTTCGGCTAAGACAACATCCCCCTTGTGGTATTTTTTACATTGGATGACATAGGCAAACAAACGTATGTTTTCCAATGTCAACTTTCGATGAGGACAAGCTTCCTCAATAATCTGTTTAGCTATTTCAAATTGACGGCTCATAGATTTAGACGTGTTTTAAATGTTTTCTCATGGACAAAGATACGTCAAAAAACTCAATTATCCTAAAAAACGCCCTTTTGCTTTAAAGACATCCCTTTCACACGAATATGTAATTAAGGTAGGAAAATCCGTAATTCGTATCTGTCTATAACCACTCCAAATAATTTTCGGGAGTAATCACCGCTTCCTGTGCCACCGGATAAGTTTTCAGAAAGACTGCAGGAAGCGGAGTTGTCTTCTTTCTCGGGTTCCATTTCATTTCAAAGGCCGTAAATTGTCCGTCAGCTTCTTCAATATAGTCAATCTCCTGCTGTTGGGTGGTCCGCCAGAAATAGCTTTTCGCATAACGTCCTTCGTATTCATTGGATTTTATCCGCTCACTGATGAAGAAATTCTCCCACAAAGCCCCGACATCGTTACGCATGGAAAGGGGAGCAAAATTCTGGATAACGGCATTGCGTATGCCATTGTCGTAGAAATAGACCTTCTTGCTCTTCTTCAGCTCCGTCCTCAGATTGCGATTGAATGCTCCCAAACGGAAGACGATGTAACACTTCTCCAACAA
>SUXY01000032.1 GCA_015060705.1 Bacteroides sp.
GAAGGAAATGCGTTATAACTTCAAGAGCAAAAAAGGTTTTATCAATCAGATTGTCACACAGCAAGGTGAAGGGTATGTAGTCAGTCAGGAGGCCAAGAAGGGTGCGAATGATGAAATCTATATGCGTAGTGGAAAGTATACTACTTGTGATGATCATGACCATCCTCACTTTTACTTGAAACTGTCCATGGCCAAGGTACGCCCCAAGAAAAATGTGGTGTTCGGACCTGCACAATTGGTGGTGGAAGATGTTCCGTTGCCGATTGCAATTCCGTTCGGTTTCTTCCCGTTCAACAGCAGTTATTCTTCGGGTTTCATTATGCCGACTTTCGGGGATGAAATGAACCGTGGTTTTTATTTGCGTGACGGTGGTTATTATTTTGCCATCAGTGACAATATGGACTTGAAGGTTTTGGGCGAAATTTTCACCAAGGGATCCTGGGGACTTTCCGCTCAGTCCAATTATGCGAAGCGTTATAAATATAGCGGTTCGTTCAATGCCAGTTATTTGGTGACCAAGACTGGGGAGAAGAACATGCCGGACTATATGGTGACCAAGGACTTGAAGTTTGCTTGGAGCCATCGTCAGGATCCGAAAGCCAGTCCTAACAGTACTTTTTCGGCCAATGTGAATTTTGCGACAAGTAGTTATGATAGACGTAACTTGAGCAGTTTGTACAATCCGGAGCAATATTCCAACAATACCAAGGCTTCCAGTGTGAGCTATTCACGTACGTTCCCGTCGATTGGGTTGAATTTGTCGAGTACATTCAATATTACTCAGAACACACGCGACTCTTCAATCAGTGTGACATTGCCGGATTTGAACATTTCTTTGAACCGTATCTATCCGTTCAAGCGTAAGAAGGCGGCAGGAGAAGAAAAATGGTATGAAAAGATTTCATTCCAGTATACTGGACGATTGACCAATTCCATCAATACCAAAGATAACTTGATTTTGAAGCAAGGTTTGAACAAATGGAACAACGGTATGCAACATACCATTCCGGTTAGTGCTACTTTTACGTTGTTCAAGTACTTTAATGTTGTTCCTTCGTTTAATTACACTGAGCGTTGGTATACCCGCAAAGTTGTACAGAGTTATGATCCGACAGTTGCTGGAAGTGTTCGGAAGGACACCATTGGCGGATTCAATCGTGTGTACAACTATAATATGAGTCTGCAAGTGAATACCAAGTTGTATGGTTTCTTCAAGCCTTGGAAAATGTTCGGTGATAAGGTACAGATGATTCGTCACGTCTTTACTCCGTCTGTCAGCTTCAGCTATGCACCGGATTTCGGAACTTCCCGTTATGGATATTATGACACATATACTTATACGGATGAGAGTGGCGAAGTACGTACGGTTGAGTATTCACCTTATCAAGGAATGGCATTTGGTGTGCCGGGAAAGGGTATGCAGAAATCTTTCAATTTTGCGATAGACAATAATGTGGAAATGAAAATCAAGTCTGAATCGGATACTACAGGGGTAAAGAAGATAAGTTTGATAGACCAACTTTCTGCTAATATTTCGTATAATGCAGCTGCCCAAACTCGTCCATGGAGTGACTTGAGTATGAATCTTCGCTTGAAGTTGACCAAAAGCTATACATTCAACATGAATGCTTCGTTTGCAACTTATGCATATCAGTACGATGAGCGTGGAAATATCATTGTAGGCGACAGGACCGAATGGTCATATGGACGTTTTGGACGTTTCCAAGGGTATAGCGGATCTTTCTCTTATACCTTTAATAATGATACTTGGAAAAAGTGGTTTGGTCCAAAAGAAGATGGAGAAGGAAAGAAGGGAAAAGAAGGCGGAAAGGAAGGAGAATATGATGATGAATATATGTCCGATGAGGAACGTGAAGAGTTAAAGAAGAAACAGTCACAGCCTCGTAAAAAAGAAAAAGCAAATACGAGTGATGATGGCTATTTAGCCTTCAAGATGCCTTGGTCGTTGAGCTTGAGTTATAGCTATAGTATTCGTGAAGATAAGGATAAGGATAAGTTCAACCGGAAAACCATGCGTTATCCGTATGCATTGACACACTCGTTGAATGCTAGCGGTAATGTGAAATTAGGTAGCCGTTGGAATGTCAATTATTCTTCTGGCTATGATTTTACCCAAAAGAAAATGGCGATGACTACCGTTAATATTTCACGTGACTTGCACTGTTTTACCATGAGTTGTGGTTTGGTGTTTGGTCCATTCACTTCATATAACTTCAGTATTCGTGCTGTTTCTAGTATGTTGACCGATGCGTTGAAATGGGATCAACGAAGCAATACGGGTAGTGCAGTTACTTGGTATTAAAAAGAAAGAGGATGTGGAAACACATCCTCTTTGCTTTTTATGATTTGATTCGTTGAAACGATTAATGACAATGACCGCATCCTTCACCACATCCGTCACCACAATCACTTCCGCAATCACCACAGCAGCCGCATCCACAACCTTCTCCACTAAGCATATTCAAGGTAGCTTGGATTTCTTCATTGGTAGCAGGGCGGGAAGTAACTACCTGACCTACAAAAGTCAAATCCTTACCAGCGTGTGGATGATTCAAATCAACAGTAACTGTTGTGTCTGTAATTTCACCAACAGTCGCATAGAAATGATGTCCTTCGCTATCTTGCAAAGGAACGATGCTGCCAGTGAAGATGTGTTCATCGTCGAAAACACCATCAATGGTAAACATGTCTTTGGATACGGTGCGTACTCCTTCCGGCATATACTCGCCGTATGCTTCTGCGCACGGAATTACAAAATCAAATTTGTCACCTTCGTTTAATGGGGTGATCTCGTTTTCAAAGCGTTCAAGTGCTGTGCCCAATCCTGAAATGAATTGGAATGGGTGCTCAGCAGTAGCTTCTTCTACCAATTCAGGCTTTCCTTCTTCCATTACATACAATTTGTATGCTACGGTAATGTACTTATTTTCCATTGTTTATCTAATTATTGATTGTTCTTTCTGTTTGCAAAGATAGTGATAAATTGTGATTATCCACAAGATTTTGCTTATGGAGAAAGAAATCTTATAATCTGAAGATTTTGTCTGTTGATTAGTTACAAATGGTAATTTTATAGAAAAAAAAGTGTTATTTTGTTTGCGGGTTAAGAAAAACAATATACCTTTGCATCCGTTAAAACTTAAGAGAGAATATGAAAGTTACTAATTCCCTTAATCTGGCAGTCTTGCACATTATTCGCGTCGTGGTGGTTTCATCAAGAGGTGAGAAAGGTTGCATGTATTAGTAACTGTAAAGTGAATGTTATTAAGAAGCCTTTCTCACTGATGTTGAGAAAGGCTTTTTGGTTGAATTGTAGAAAGATTGTAAATATGAAAATTCAGTTGCGTAGTTCGTTCAGTACACAAGGTCGTCGTATGGCGGGTGCACGTGCCCTTTGGGTTGCTAATGGCATGAAACGTGAAATGATAGGGAAACCTATTATCGCCATTGTAAATTCATTTACTCAATTTGTTCCAGGACACACTCATCTTCATGAAATCGGTCAGCAAGTAAAAGCTGAAATTGAAAAACTCGGTTGTTTTGCTGCTGAATTCAATACCATTGCTGTGGATGATGGTATTGCTATGGGACATGATGGCATGCTTTATTCTTTGCCGAGCCGTGACATCATTGCTGATAGTGTGGAATATATGGTAAATGCCCACAAGGCGGATGCGATGGTATGTATCAGCAATTGTGACAAAATTACGCCGGGTATGTTGATGGCTGCTATGAGACTGAATATCCCTACTGTATTTGTATCGGGTGGTCCGATGGAAGCAGGTGAATGGAACAACCAGCATCTGGATTTGATCGATGCCATGATTAAGAGTGCGGATGCATCGGTAAGTGATGAGGATGTGGCTCAAATAGAAAACCATGCTTGTCCGGGATGTGGATGTTGTTCAGGTATGTTTACTGCTAATTCCATGAATTGCTTGAATGAAGCAATCGGTCTAGCTTTGCCGGGTAATGGTACGATCCTTGCAACTCATGCTAATCGTGCACAGTTGTTTAAGGATGCTGCTGCCCTTATCGTGAAGAATGCCTATAAGTATTATGAGGAAGGAGATGAGAGTGTTTTACCGAAGAGTATTGCAACTCGTGAGGCTTTCCTCAATGCCATGACATTGGATATAGCGATGGGAGGTTCTACAAATACGGTACTTCATTTGTTGGCTATTGCCCATGAAGCTGACGTAAATTTCACCATGGACGATATCGATATGCTTTCCCGCCGTGTGCCTTGTCTTTGCAAGGTGGCTCCAAATACCCAGAAGTATCACATACAGGATGTGAATCGTGCCGGTGGCATTCTCAATATCTTGGGTGAACTCTCGAAGGGAGATTTGTTGGATACATCCGTTATCCGTGTGGACGGCATGAGTTTGGCGGAAGCGATTGCTAAATATAATATTAATAAGGAAGAGCTGGATGCTGATGCTTGGCGTATCTATACTAGTGCTCCAGCGAATAAGTTCAATATCCAACTCGGTTCTCAGAATACCTATTATCAGGCATTGGATAACGACCGTAGCAATGGTTGTATCCGTGATTTGGAACATGCTTATAGTAAAGACGGCGGTTTGGCCGTATTGAAAGGAAATATTGCTCAAGATGGTTGTGTTGTAAAGACGGCTGGCGTAGACGAAAGTATCTGGAAGTTCTCCGGTCCAGCCAAGGTGTTCGATTCGCAAGAAGCTGCTTGTGATGGTATCTTGGGAGGTAAGGTGGTAAGTGGTGATGTCGTTGTGATCACCCATGAAGGTCCGAAAGGTGGACCGGGTATGCAGGAAATGCTTTATCCTACTTCCTACATCAAAAGCAAGCACTTAGGTAAGGAATGTGCGTTAATCACTGATGGACGTTTTAGTGGAGGTACATCAGGCTTGAGTATCGGGCATATTTCTCCTGAAGCTGCTGCCGGAGGAAACATCGGTAAGATTATAGATGGTGACATCATCGAAATTGATATCCCTAACCGTAGTATCAACGTGAAACTGAGTGATGAAGAACTGGCGGCTCGTCCGATGGCACCGGTAACAAGAAACCGAGTGGTGAGCAAGAGCTTGAAGGCTTACGCAAGCATGGTAAGTTCGGCAGATAAGGGTGGAGTGAGAATCATAGATTAAAGAACGTTTTATAATGAAAGAAAGAATATCAGGTGCGGAAGCGATGATGCGCTCGTTGGAACATCAAGGAGTAAAGACCATGTTCGGTTATCCGGGCGGTAGCATCATGCCGACTTTCGATGCATTATATGATCATCGTGACACATTGAATCATATTTTGGTTCGTCATGAACAAGGAGCAGCTCATGCGGCTCAAGGTTTTGCTCGCGTATCGGGTGAAGTGGGTGTGTGTTTGGTTACGAGTGGGCCGGGAGCAACCAATACCATTACTGGTATAGCTGACGCCATGATTGACAGTACTCCTATCGTAGTGATTGCTGGTCAGACACCGACTTCGATGTTGGGCACAGATGCTTTTCAGGAAGTCGATTTAGTAGGTATTACCCAACCGATCAGTAAGTGGAGCTATCAGATTCGTCGTGCAGAAGATGTCGCTTGGGCGGTAGCACGTGCCTTTTATATAGCAAAAAGTGGTAGACCAGGTCCGGTTGTGCTCGACTTTACCAAGAATGCACAGGTAGAGATGGTGGATTATGAACCGGTAGACCTTGATTTTATCCGTAGTTATGATCCTATTCCGGATACAGATCGCGTGGAACTCCAACATGCAGCCGATTTAATCAATGCATCCCAAAAACCGTTTGTCTTGGTAGGTCAAGGCGTGGAATTGGGAAATGCACAGATGGAATTAAAAGCTTTTCTGGAAAAGGCTGATATTCCATGTGGACGTACTTTGCTGGGCCTTTCGGCAATTCCATCCGAACATCCGTTGAATAAGGGGATGTTGGGCATGCATGGTAATTTGGGACCTAATGTCAAGACTAACGAATGTGATGTATTGATTGCTGTCGGTATGCGTTTTGATGACCGGGTGACAGGCAATTTGGAAACGTACGCAAAACAAGCGAAGATTATTCACATGGACATTGACCCTTCTGAAATAAACAAGAATGTAAAGGTGGATGTGGCTGTTCTAGGTGATTGTAAGGAGACATTGGCCGAATTGACGAAATTGGTACGCAAGAACAAGCATACAGATTGGATAGAAAGTTTCTGTGAATATGAACAGAAAGAATTCGAACATGTGATTGAGAAGGAAGTCTATCCGAAGGAAGGACCGTTGAATATGGGTGAAGTGGTACGTGCTGTCAGCGAGGCGACTCGTCATGAAGCGGTATTGGTAACCGATGTGGGTCAGAACCAGATGATGGCTGCTCGTTACTTTAAGTATACCAAGAACCGCAGTATCATTACTTCCGGTGGATTGGGTACCATGGGATTTGGTGTACCGGCAGCTATTGGTGCTACCTTTGGTCGTCCGGACCGTACCGTTTGTGTGTTCATGGGTGATGGTGGCTTGCAGATGAATTTACAGGAATTGGGAACCATTATGGAACAGAAGGCTCCTGTGAAAATGATATTGATGAATAACAATTACTTGGGTAATGTTCGCCAGTGGCAAGCCATGTTCTTCGGACATCGTTATTCTTTTACTCCGATGCTGAATCCGGACTATATGAAGATTGCTGAGGCATATGAAATTCCTTGTCGTCGGGTAATGAGCCGTGAAGATTTGCAGGATGCTATTCATGAAATGCTTTCCACAGATGGTCCGTTTTTGCTGGAAGCTTGCGTGATAGAAGAAGGCAATGTCATGCCGATGACACCTCCGGGAGGCACTGTGAACCAAATGTTGTTGGAATGCTAAAAGAAAGGGTATGGAAAAGAAATTATATACATTGATTGTTCATTCAGAGAATATTGCCGGTTTGTTGAATCAGGTGACTGCTGTATTTACCCGTCGCCAAATCAACATTGAAAGCTTGAATGTGTCGGCTTCTTCCATCAAGGGGGTACATAAGTATACTATCACTGCATGGGCTACCCAAGACATCATCGAAAAAGTGGTCAAGCAGATTGAGAAGAAGATAGATGTATTACAAGCGAACTATTTTGTCGATGAAGAAATCTATCAGCACGAGATTGCTTTGTACAAGCTCTCTACTCCGGAGTTTCAGAGCAATCCCATGGCTTCCAAGGTAATTCGTCGTCACAATGCCCGTATTGTGGAAGTGAATCCCGTGTTTTCCATCGTAGAGAAGAATGGGATGAGTGAAGATATCACCGGTTTGTATGAAGAACTGAAAGAGTTTGGATGTGTACTCCAATTTGTACGTTCTGGTCGTGTAGCCATTACTACAAGTAACTTTGAACGTGTAAATGAGTATCTTGATTATCGCGAAGAGAAGTATCGTAAACAAAAACAGGAGCAAGCATGAGTGACAATAAGGTAGGGACATATAAGTTTGTGGCGGAGCCATTCCATGTGGATTTTACCGGCAAACTCACCATGGGGGTGTTGGGGAATCACTTGTTGAATTGTGCTGGTTTTCATGCAGCAGATAGAGGATTCGGTATTGCTGAGTTGAATGAGAATCATTATACATGGGTACTTTCTCGTCTGGCTATCGAATTGGAAGATATGCCACGCCAATATGAAGTTTTCAACATCCAAACATGGGTGGAAAACGTTTATAGACTGTTTACTGACCGTAACTTTGCCATCCTGAATAAGGAAGGAAAGTACATCGGTTATGCCCGTTCGGTGTGGGCCATGATTAGCATGGAAACCCGTAAGCCTGCTGATTTGTTGACGTTGCACGGAGGTTCAATTACCGATTATATTTGCGATAAGGAATGTCCTATCGAAAAGCCGGGTCGTATCAAGGTGACTCAACAAACTCCGGTAGCCGAATACTTGACTAAGTACAGTGATATTGACATCAATGGTCATGTCAACAGTATCAAGTACATCGAGCATATTCTTGATTTGTTCCCCATAGAAACGTTCAAGGAAAAGAGTCTCAAGCGTTTCGAAATGGCTTATGTAGCCGAAAGTTATTACGGAGATACATTGAGTTTCTATTTGGAAGAAAAAGCAGAAAACGAATACGATATAGAAGTAAAGAAGAACAACCAGGAAGTGGTAGTTCGAAGCAAAGTGATATTTAAATAAGAATTAGTAATCAATTAAAAAGATAAACAAATGGCACAAATGAATTTTGGCGGTGTGATTGAAAATGTAATGACCCGCGAAGAATTTCCATTGGAAAAAGCACGTGAAGTATTGAAGAATGAAACTATCGCTGTTATCGGTTATGGTGTACAGGGTCCTGGTCAGTCATTGAACCTTCGTGACAACGGATTCAACGTAATCGTAGGTCAGCGTCAAGGTAAGACATACGAAAAGGCAGTTGCCGATGGTTGGGTACCGGGTGAAACGCTTTTTGGCATTGAAGAAGCTTGCGAAAAGGCTACTATCGTGATGTGTTTGTTGAGCGATGCTGCTGTAATGTCTGTATGGCCGACTATCAAGCCGTATTTGACTCCGGGCAAGGCATTGTACTTCTCTCATGGTTTTGCCATCACTTGGAATGACCGTACAGGTGTAGTTCCTCCTGCTGACATCGATGTAATCATGGTAGCTCCTAAGGGTTCGGGTACTTCTCTCCGTACCATGTTCCTTGAAGGTCGTGGTTTGAACTCTTCTTATGCAGTTTACCAAGATGCAACCGGTAAGGCTATGGAAAAGACCATCGCTCTTGGTATCGGTATCGGTTCAGGTTATTTGTTCGAAACGACTTTCATCCGCGAAGCTACTTCAGACTTGACAGGCGAACGTGGTTCGTTGATGGGTGCTATCCAAGGTTTGCTCTTGGCTCAATACGAAGTATTGCGTGAAAATGGCCATACTCCATCAGAAGCATTCAACGAAACAGTCGAAGAATTGACTCAGTCGTTGATGCCGTTGTTTGCAAAGAATGGTATGGACTGGATGTATGCCAACTGCTCTACTACAGCTCAGCGTGGTGCTCTCGACTGGATGGGTCCATTCCACGATGCTATCAAGCCTGTAGTTGAAAAGCTTTATGCAAATGTGAAGTGTGGTAACGAAGCTCAGATTTCTATCGATAGCAACTCGAAGCCAGACTATCGCGAAAAGTTGGAAGAAGAGTTGAAGGCTCTTCGTGAAAGCGAAATGTGGCAGACTGCTGTAACAGTTCGTAAGCTTCGTCCGGAAAACAACTAATCAAATTAATCCTAACATCGTGTCATTCTGAACGAAGTGAAGAATCTGAAAGCATAAGTGTTAACAGATTCTTCGTTTCACTCAGAATGACACTTTTTTATTCATGTATATGGAAACAAATTTCTTAGAAATCATTCGTACCCGTCGGAGTTGCCGTAGTTATAAGTCTGAGCAAATCACGGATGCACAATTAAATGCCGTATTGGAGGCAGGGACTTACGCACCCACTTCCCGAGGTTTGCAGTCTCCTTTTATTGTCGCCATTCAAAATAAGCAGCTGTTAGAATGTTTGGCAAAGATGAACGCCCAAGTTATGGGAGTGACTACGAACCCTTATTACGATGCGCCTACTTATGTGTTGGTGTTTGTGCCAGAAAATGCACCTAATGGTGTGCAAGATGCAAGTCTGGTCTTGGAAAACATGATGCTTGCTGCCCATGCACAAGGCTTGGGAAGCTGTTGGATTCATCGCGAACGCGAAATGTTTGCTACCGAAGTAGGGAAGGAGTTGATGCAGCAATGGGGCTTGCCAGAAGGGTTGGTAGGTATTGGTGCCTTGTCATTGGGCTATCCGGAAGGAGAACCTGCTCCGGCTAAACCACGTAAAGAAGGCTATACAAGGGTAATCAAATGATTACCCTTTGCTGTCTATGCTATGGTCACCCGGATTAAGTGTCCGACCATTTGACGCACATCTTTGTCCTCGTTCTTGCTGTACATTCTACTTTATTAATAAGACACAGAGCGAACAACTAAATCCGTTAACATACACACACTGAAAGTGTTTCCATTAGGTGGTACCATTTTTCCCTCAAGCTGGAACAAAAAGTACCACTAAGTGGAACAAAAAGTTCCAATAGGTGGAAAAAGTTGGAACTATCACAATTGTTTAGGTGCATGTGAAGGGAGTGAAGGGATAAAATAAAAGAGGCTGAACCTTGCGGTACAGCCTCTTTCTTATGAAAGGATTAATTGTTTCTGATTAATTAGAAGTACAAATAACGATCGTCCTTTACATTAGCGCGTTCATACAAGTCGTTGATGAAGCTGCTAGCGAAACGAGTAGCCATGCTATTCAATGCAGTTTCTTCGTTCTTAGCGTTGAATTCTTCAGCATTGTTTTCCTTGTTGATTACTTGCATTACATAAACACCGGCATTACCCTTGATTGGAGCACTTACCTTACCAGCTTCGCTCTTGCTTGCTACAGCACCCAATACAGGTTCGCTAGCACGAGTGATACCTACGTATGTAGGAGCACCGAATGTAATGTGCTTGATAGTGTCGTTTACAGCATTTGCAAGACCCTTAGCTTGTTCAATGCTAGAAACACCATTCATGTCAGCCATAATCTTAGCAGCCTTCTTGTCGCGGAGGATTTCCATTCTCAACATATCAGCAACTGTATTGATGTTACGGTAACCTTCTGGGTTGATCTTTTCTACAGCAACTACCATCATGTGGTTGTTTTCACCACATTCATACAATGGAGAAACTTCACCTTCGTTAGCTTCGAAAATCCACTTCAAAGCTTCGCGAGTACTCTTAACACCACCTACATAGTGTTCGTTGTTGCGGAAGTCTGCACGTTCCAACAAACGATAACCGCTTTCTTCTGCGTTTTCAACCAACTTATCCAATGTAGTGTTCTGAGCTACGAACTGGCTGAATTCATTGTAAGCCTTGTTGTATGTTTCCTTGCTGAATTCTACCGGACGCTTGATCACTGCAATTTGATATTTATCCTTAACAGCCTTCTTGTCCAATACTTGAAGAATAACGTTTACTTGACCCAATTCAAGGTTAGTCAATTCGTTCTTCTTACCATTGATCAAAGCCTTGATATACTTAGCATTGTCTGCATCCAATGTAGCACCTTCGTAGTTGCTAGCAGTCATCCAAGTGCTTTCGCCTGTCTGGCCGTAGATTTCAGCAATCTTAGCGAATTCTGCACCACCTTGCAATGCTGTATAGATGCTGTCTGCCAAAGTCTTTGTCTTGTCTGCTGTTTCAGCATAAACTTGAATTTGGCGGAACTGGATAGAGTCTGCAATAGCTTCCTTAGCCATAACCTTCATAGCATTGTATGAATCATCAGCTTGGTTGTAATATGGACCATATACTTCACCAATCTTCACAGAGTCGATGCGTGTAGCAATATCACTAGGATATACAGCCTTGTTGATAGCCACTTCTGTGAAAGGAATTACAGAACCTGTTGTACGGATGAAGTTAGCCATATCAGTAGCTGTTGCCAATTGGTTAGCATATTCAGTTACTTCGTTCAAAACTTCAGCACGGTCTTCTTCAGATGGAGTTACCAATACATCGATGTACTTGATGTTACGGGTTTCCATCAATTGCTTGTAAGCTTCTTTCTTCTTGTTGTAGAGAGCCTTGATTTCATCGTTGCTAACAGTAACGGTAGAGTCGTTTACTGAAGAATAAGGGATAGCAGCGACCAATACGTCAGTTTGTTGTGAACGGCTTGCAAATGCGTCTTCAGCTGAAACCGGATTAGAAATCAATGACTTTGCAATCAAACTCTGGTACTTTTCAGCCAATAGAGATTGCTTCAATGTCTTTTCAATGAAGTTCCAGAATGTGCCCATTTGTTGGTAGTATTCTACATACTGAGCAGGGAGTTGGTTAGCGGTTGAACCTAAATTTGCATATTCAACCAAGAACTTCTTCAACATATCCTTGTCGAAAGCACCAGTTTGTGGGTTGCGGAACGGAGTTTGCATCAACAGCGGGTGAACTCCTTGTTCAATGACATCCTGAATTTCAGCATCACTAACCTTCAAGCCCAACTTTTCAGCTTCAGCTTCAATCAACTTGTTGTTGATGTATGATTGCCATACTTGATCCTTTACTTGAGTAAGTTGGTCATCGTTCAAAGCTGTTGTGCCTTGAGTCATTTTGATAACTTCGGTGTATTCATCTACCAATGCTTGATAATCTTGAGCTGAAACTGTTTCTCCGTTCACCTCTCCAATGTCTTGGCGGCCCTGATGTGGCTGGATTGCTTTCCAAGCGTCACCAGCAACGAAAGCAAAAAGGGCAATACCAATGACAGCGACCAAAAGTGGTCCTCTGTTTCTGATTTTTTGTAATGTTGCCATTTAATTTATTGTTTTTTTGTTTATTGTTTTCTATAGGTTCGCATTTTAGCGCACAAAAATACAAAAAATGCGATTGATAATCTATTTTATTTTGAAAAAAAACAGTTATTCATTCACTTTTAGCTTCACAAGTTCTATTTTTGTAGCTGTAACCTTGATTATTCGGAATAGAAACTTGTCCAATGTAATGATTTCGTGTGCTTTTGGAATACTTTGGTAATGGTGCAAGATTAAACCACCAATGGTTTGGTATTCGTCGCTTTCTGGCAGGTCAATCGAGAACAACTCGTTTGCTTTTTCAATATCCAATCGACCTGATAAAACGTATTCATTGTTGCCGACAGCTTTTGCTACATAAGTAGTAGTGTCATGTTCGTCTTCAATTTCTCCAAAAATTTGTTCTACCAAGTCTTCTAGAGCTACGATTCCAGAGGTACCTCCAAATTCGTCTACAACAACAGCCAATGATTTCTTTTGTTGCATGAATAGTGTCATTAACTTGTTGGCGTTCATTGTTTCAGGAACAATTGGGAGTTGGCGGATACATTCCTGCCAATTTGTTGGTTCCTGGAACATCTCCGAAGAATGAATGTAACCGGTAATATTGTCGATGTTATCTTGATAGACGATGATTTTACTTATTCCTTTTTCAATAAATAGGTCCATGAGTTCTTCTACGGAAGCGTCGTCTTCAATGGCGATAATTTCTGTTCGGGGTACCATGCAGTCACGAATCTTGATGCTGGAAAAGTCCAAGGCGTTTTGGAAAATCTTAACTTCAGTGTTGATTTCTTCTTCATTTTCCACATCTTGTATGCTGCTTTGGATAAAATGGTCCAAGTCGATTTTGCTAAATGCTTTGTCACTGGCTTCCTTATTAATTTTTGTTCCAGTCAAGCGGAGAAGGATTCCAGATATGCCGGAAGCGAACTTGCTAATAGGGTATAGTACTACATAACAGATGAATGCAGGTATCGCAAGCAAGCTAAGAGTAAAATTTGGATTGATTTTGAAGAGTGTCTTAGGCATGAATTCTCCTGTAACCAAGATGATTAAGGTTGAAATAATCGTTTGGGTAAGCACTAGCATAAATTCATTGTTGATATAATCGGCCAACAATTGCTTCTCAATCAATTCTGCCATTAGGATACCATAAATGACCAATGCGATATTGTTTCCTACCAGCATGGTAGAAATAAAGTTGTTGGGGTTGTTGTAGAAAATGGAAAGGATACGTGAAGTGATGCTTTGTTCACTTTTGTCCATCTCAAAACGTAGTTTGTTGGATGATACAAAGGCTATTTCCATACCTGAGAAAAATGCGGAAAAAGCCATTGTTATCAGAATCTGTATGATAATCTCCATAATACTTAGAGTTTTCTATCTGTCTTTATGCTATCATTCTTGGTACTATCTGCCGGTTGTACAGGAGCTGGAGCGGTATCTTCAACAGTGAAAACACCTGTGGTATTCTTAATAATGTATTCGGTTAAGTCCTGGTTAGATTCAAAACCATAACCTTTAATAATCTTGTCTTCTTGTTCTATTTGGATAAACTGGTCGGAATAAACTTTTTCTTTCTTTTCGTCCCAAAACAGCAAATTGGTTTGAAATTTATCCCCACGTTGGCTAAGGATTTGTACATTTCCTTTCAACTCCCATAGCTTCTTTTTTTCGTGATAGTAAGCTGTGTCTGCTTTAATACTGGCATCAATGCGGAATAAGGTGTCGAATTTCTCTAAATAGACTCCTTTTTCGAATGCCCAATAGGGAGGATTCTTTTTATCGTGGATAAGCCATTCTTCGGCTACCACCTTATAGCGGGTAATGCCTGAGTCAGAAATCAGGGTTGTAACTCCTAACGAGGTCATACTAGGTAAGGTGTCGTTTTCGGAGATTGCTTCAGCTAGGTTCTTGTCTTTTCCAGAACAGGCTGGAAATATAACAAACATAACAGCTGCAAGAAATGCAGCTGTTATGTTTAATGATTTTAAGTATGTCTTATGGTTTCTATTCGATGACATAAATCTTATCTGATAGTAGTGGTTTCACCAATCCAACCACCGATAGTTACAGCGTCACCCTTCTTCAAACCGATGAAGAACAAGTCTTCGTCCTTTGGTGTATAACCTGCGTAAGTTCTGATCAACTTGTCAGCTTCTTCTGCACAGCTAGGATCTACGCTCTTTGCTCTTTGCAATTTGTCGATTACAGCGAAGAATACGCACTTGTTCAAAGCTGCTTCGTCGCTCCAGTTTGGACTAGATGCATACATTTGAGCAATCAACATGTATGGCTTACCCCAAGCACCGTTTAATTCGATAGCCTTGCGAGCATATTGCTTAGCTTTGCTCAACTGCTTGTTGCTGAACAATACGGCAGCTGCAGAGTAAGTATAGTCAGCCTTCTTGATAGGATCTTGTTCCAATTCAATAGCATTGTCGAAGTAAGAGATACACTTGTCGAAGTCACCCTTCTTGTAGTACATGTAACCGCAACCGATAGCTGTTTCAGCAGTCGGTTCGATAGCATGAGCGTATTCAGATGCTGCAAAGTATGCTTCAGATTCTGTACAGCCCAACATCTTCATGACCTTTACTACTTGCTTCAAGTATTCCAAGTCGCTCTTGCTTGCTTCAACCTTCGGAGCATAGATAGCTTGCAAGTTATCGCAAGTGGCTACACCACTATTGATGAAGTGAGCATCGATATTGTCCTTTGCCATCTGATAGTTCTTCTTTGCGCTTTCCTTCTTGGCGTTGTTCAATGCTTCAGCTGTATAACCTGAAGCTGCGATGTAGTCCTGAACGAACTGTTCTTTGTGGGTTTCTTCAGCCTTCACCTTGCGAGCAGATGCATCTACGAATTCCATCAATACATAGTAAGGCAAGTTGTGCTTTTCAGCAGCTACAGCTTCGGCGAACATTGCGTAAGCAGCGTTGTTGTCCTGACCACCCATGCTGAAATAGTCGTGAGCCTTGGTTCCCATGATGTCACCCTTGGTAGCCTTGGTCTTTGAGAGGGTATTCAGCTTGTCCAAGTATTGGATACGTTGGTCGTGAACCTTCATCAAAAGTTCGAAGTATTCCTTTTGCTTGGCACCGTCCTTTTCTGCAGCAAAAAGTGCACGGAGAATCTTGGCACCATTGGTGTAAGTAGCTACTTGAGCCCAAGGAGCTTCATCGAATACAGCCTTCCAAGAAGGGTATGCATCCTTGAAGTTGTTTGTCTTTACATACTCAGTATAAACACTGATGTTCTTCAAGCAGTTCAAACTGTCTTGACCATGACCGAATCTTGATCCGTCTTCCACTCCTTTTTGAGCGAAAACTGCTGTAGCACTTAATGAAAGAGCAAACAGCACTGTTACCATCTTTTTCATCGTATATCAAATATAGTTATTATTAATTTATTCTACTCTCCACTTCATGAACCAACGATCATTGAATGTTAATCCGATATTGATTCTTAAATAATTCTCTTCCAACATTCCTTTGACTTTAGGACTTACTTTCACATATTGTCCGGATATATTCAAAATTGAACGACTTTGGAAAAGAGGAAGACCGAAACCAAAACTTGCACCATATTCGCGTGCGCCTTCTTGATTGTTTATTTTCGTATATGGATCTGAATAGTAAGCTCCGATACGATAACGGATTCGGTTCAAGTAATTACGGCTTAATGGATTAGGCAAGAATTCCGCACCGAAAGATATTTTTGTTCGGTTTAAAAACTGTCCTTTTTCATTAAAGAATTCAACGTCTTCCCACTTTTGAATAGTGTAATCCAAACCGATAGTCAACCGATTATCATAAACGTAAGTCATCCCTGCACCTAGCGTTTGTGGTAAACTGAATGCGTTTTGAATTGTATCCACGGTTTGTGTCATCGGGTATGTACTGCCACTTGCATAAGTTTCTTTATAATTATAGCCTTTACCATTTAAGTCATGTCCCAAAGAATATACGACACCCAAATTCACTGCGTGCTTTTTCCCGATTTTATGGGTATATTGTACCCCAAAATCCAACTTGTAGTCACTGATCTCTAACTTATCAGTACGAACACTATAATATGCGTTGGAGTTGCTGAAGGTTGTGCTTGCTGAATGGGTGATGTCTCCATAAAGGTATGAAAAGTTAGCGCCAATCGAAAGATTGTCAAAAACCTTATACCCCAATCCGAGAAATACTTGTTGTATACTACCATCTCCTTTATATGTATAAAGGGCATTGATTGGATTGCCATATTCATCAGATGAGATGGATTTATTTTGGCTCATATTATAGCCTACTGTAGAAAACGGGAGAAAACCAGCTGTCAATCCCATACGTTTCCAAAGACGGAATTGCATGGCTAGATAGTCGATTGACGAGTTCTTAGCATTGGTTTTTACTCCATTCTCTTGGAAATTGGTGTTTTGTAAAGACATTCCAGCGTCAAACAGGAATGTTAAAGAATCTACAGCTGAATAAGATGCAGGATTGGCTGCATTAATTTGGAGCCCATTTCTTAACCCATATGAAATTCCTCCCATAGCCTTACTGTTCCCGAAACTTTGGTCGGATAATTGTCCGAATCCATAGCGGGTGTATGGGGAATTGGAACCATTTTGCGCAATTGCTGACATGACTATGAATGTAAGCAGGCAAAAGTTTATAAGTCTTTTATATAACATCATTATATTCTAAAATTCTATTTAATCCTTTCAAAACTAAGAAACCATCTGCAAAGATGCCACTTTTTAAGTTTGTATCAAAAGAAAATTCGTTTCCGCCCGTTAAAAAAACCAAAAGCGATGGATAATTCTTCTGAAGTTGCTGAATATAGCCACTAATTTCGTGCTCAATACCTCGAATGACCCCTGCTCGTATGGCAGTTTCGGTGCTGTTGCCATAAAGGGGAGTTTCTCCGGAAGCTGCCACATGAGGAAGCTTGTCTGTGAAAGAATGAAGTGCTTTGAAACGCATTTCCATACCAGGAGAAATATTCCCTCCCCAATATTGTCCGTGTTCGTCTAAAAAGTCGTAAGTTATACATGTTCCAGCATCAATAACCAAGGCGGGACAATTGGGCTTTTGGTAGTAAGCGGCTACCACAGCAGCTAGTCTGTCTACACCTAACGTTTGAGGAGTTTGGTATAAATTACGGATGGGAATAGAGGTCTGGTACGTAAATTCCAATATAGGGAAAGGTAATTGGCTTAATTGTTGTCGGATGGTTTCGTTGATGGAAATAACAGATGACAAGATACCTTTCTGGATAGCGTAATGACGGCATAACGCAGCCAATCCTTCCAACGATTGGTTGGAACAACGGAGCGTCTCTTTGATGTTACCTTGTTCGAAGATAGCTATTTTGGTAGCTGTATTGCCGATGTCAATGATTAAATTCACGTAGATCTTAGTTTTGCGGTTGCAAAGTAATAGAAAAAAAAGATAGGTTGGATAATAAAAAGAGTTTTTGTGTGGCATAAGTTGGAATTTAGTGTACTTTTGTATTCGAAATCCTAATAGTGAGTAGACTTTTTATACCTTATTATATATTATATGAAAAGAATTCTTTTGTTGCTTATATTCATAATCGGTCTTTTTTCAGTGCGAGCTGCATCGTTGGATAGCGTTCGTGTCAGTTTGCTGACTTGCGCACCTGGTTCTGAGATTTACGCGTTGTTTGGTCATTCGGCTATTCGTTATGAAAATCCGGCAAAACAGCAAGACTGGGTGTTCAATTACGGGATGTTCAGCTTTAAAGATCCCAATTTTGTGATGAGATTTGTCAAAGGAGAAACCGATTACCAATTGGGGGTCATTCCATTTCATTATTTCGAAAGTGAATATGCTATGCGGGGATCTTCGGTTTATCAGCAAGAGCTGAATTTGACGGATGTAGAAAAGATAAAGTTGATACAATTGTTGGAAGATAATTACCGCCCGGTCAATAGAATCTATCGCTATAATTATTTTTATGATAATTGTACTACTCGTGCTCGTGATAAAATAGAGGAAAGCATACAAGGAACTGTCGTTTATCCAGAGAACGAAAAGGTGTTGTCATATCGGGATATCTTGCATGAGTTTACTGCCGGTAGTAAGTGGAGTGAATTTGGAATTGATTTGTGCTTAGGGAGTGAGGCAGATGAACCTATTGATGAACGAAAGCAGATGTTTGCTCCTTTTTATATGTTGGCAGCAGCTCGAGGTGCCGTGATTCATAGGGCGGATACTGTTGTACCTTTTGTGCGTGAAGAATCTACTATCGTGGATGCAGTACTTGAAGATAAAGCGCCCTTCCCATTGTCTCCAATGGCATGTGCGATTCTTTTGCTGTTGGTTACATGTGGCATTACTATTTGGGGGATGCTCAAAGGAAACGTAATGTGGATTTGGGGGGTATTTCTGTTCGCTCTGCAGGGAATAGGAGGTTGTATCATTGCCTTTTTGTTTTTCTTTTCGGTACACCCAACAGTTGGCTCTAATTGGTTGTTATTGTTTTTGAATCCGATACCATTGTGCTATTTGCCTGTGATGATTTATCGTTGCATAAAAAGACAAAAAGATCCTTATCATTGGTATAACGCGGTATGTTTAACATCTTTTATAATATTAATGCCGTTATTACCACAAGAATTTAATGCAACGGTGTTACCTTTGGCGCTGAATTTGCTCTTGGTTTCTATAGGGCATCTGTATATTTATTATTGGAAGCATAAATGAAAGGACGTATATTAACATCTCTTCTTGCTGTTATAGCAATGGCAGGCTTGCAAGCCCAAGAAGTACCTGCTGTACCTAGACTTGTCGTTGGATTGACCATCGACCAGCTCAGTATGGATTATGTGGAGGCTTTTTCGGCATTGTATGGCGACCGGGGATTCAAGCGTCTTTGGAAAGAAGGACGGATTTATCGAAATGCAGAATATGATTTTGTCAACAATGACCGTTCTTCTGCGATGGCTACTATAAGCACGGGAGCTAATCCGCATGTCCATGGAATTGTAGGCAACATTTGGATGGACCGTGGCTCTTTGCAAGTTGTTAATTGTGTGGATGATACCCAATATATGGGTATTTATACTTCAGAATCGACATCTCCTTTCCGATTGAAAGTTTCTAATTTGTCGGATGAACTGACAATTGCGACACAAGGTGTAGCTGAAGTTTATTCCATAGCTCCGACTCGTGAAATGGCTGTATTGGCTGCAGGTCATGCTTCGAAAGGAGCTTTTTGGATTAATGATGAAACTGGCAAATGGAGTGGCTCTACTTATTATGGAACTTTCCCTAATTGGGTGTCTACTTATAATGATCGACAAGGATTGGATTTTAGGATTGGGGAAATGATTTGGGGACCGTATTTGCCGGTGACGTCTTATAAGTATTTGACTTCTGAAGCCAAGCAGGTAACGTTCAAGCATAAGTTTGATGATGAGCGAAGAAACAAATACCGTAAACTGAAAACCAGTCCGTATGCCAATGAAGAGGTGAATCGGTTGGTGAATGCATGTCTTAATGGAACTTCTATAGGAAAAGATTATGTTCCAGATCTGTTGAATATTGCTTATTATGCAGGTAATTTCGACCATCGTCCAGCTGTCGAACTCCCAATGGAAATGCAGGATACTTACGTACGTTTAGATGCAAACTTGGCAGAGCTGTTGGATATTATTGATCGGAAAGTAGGCTTGACAAATACCTTATTTTATATCACTTCAACCGGTTATACGGATGCTCAGCCATTGGATGCTTCGCATTATCGTATTCCAACAGGGGAGTTTCATATCAAGCGTTGTGCGGCTTTGTTGAATTTGTATTTGGCGGCTATCTATGGAGAAGGCCAATATGTTGAAGCTTATCATGAACATGAAATCTATCTGAATCACAAATTGATTGAACAAAAGCATCTGAATTTGACTGAAGTACAAGAACGTGCTTCTGAATTCTTGGTGCAGTTCAGTGGTGTCAAAGATGTCTACTCTTCCCATCGTTTGATGTTGGGCTCTTGGACTCCGGAATTGGATAAGGTCAAGAATCGTTATCACAAGTCTTGTTCGGGTGATCTTTGGGTGGAAGTGTTGCCGGGGTGGACGGTAGCTCGTGACCATTCATTGGATACGAAGGTTGTTCGTGATGTCTATACGTCTGCACCGCTAATATTAATGGGATGGTCTGTACGTCCTGAAATTATACATACTCCTATAAAAGTAAGCCATATTGCGCCAACAATGGCTCATTTTATGCGTATTCGGGCTCCGAATGCGTCTTCTTTGCCTCCTTTGACGGACATCACGAAATAAATTATAGGGGTTAAAGTGCAAATAAATCAGCATTTTATTGTAACTTTGCCCCCTCAATTATCAATTTGAAATAATAAAACATAATAATACAATGGGATTTAATGAATTTATCGGAAAATTGTTCGGTAATAAGGCCACCCGTGATATGAAGGAAATCAAGCCATGGGTAGATAGAGTAAAGGCCGTATATCCGGAAATTTCCAAATTGAGCAACGATGAACTTCGTGCTCGTACAGAAGAGTTGAAGAAGTACATCAAGGCTTCAGCAGTTGAAGAACAGAAAAAGATTGAAGAACTGAAAGCTACTATCGAAGCTACTGAAATAGAACAACGTGAACCTATCTTTGCGCAGATAGACAAGTTGGAAAAGGAAGTGCTTGATAAATATGAAAAGGCTTTGGATGAAGTGCATCCACAGGCTTTTGCAATTGTAAAGGATACAGCTCGTCGTTTTACTGAAAACGCTGAAATCGAAGTTACAGCTACAGACTTTGACCGTTTGTTGGCTGCACAAGGCAAGGACTTTGTGCGTATTGAAGGTGATAAGGCTATTTGGCAAAATCACTGGATCGCGGGTGGTAACGACATGCAATGGGCGATGGTACACTACGATGTGCAGCTTTTCGGTGGTACCGTATTGCATAGAGGTAAGATTGCCGAAATGGCAACAGGTGAAGGTAAGACGTTGGTAGCTACTTTGCCGGTGTTCTTGAATGCATTGACTGGTAATGGTGTACACGTCGTAACCGTGAACGATTACTTGGCTAAGCGTGACTCGGAATGGATGGGACCGCTCTATCAGTTCCATGGATTGAGCATTGACTGTATCGATAAACATCAACCTAACTCGGATGCCCGTCGTCGTGCTTATATGGCTGACATTACTTTCGGTACCAATAATGAATTTGGTTTCGACTATTTGCGTGATAATATGGCAAGCAGCCCGAAGGATTTGGTACAGCGCAAGCACAACTATGCGATTGTCGACGAAGTGGACTCTGTGTTGATTGACGATGCTCGTACTCCGTTGATTATTTCTGGTCCAGTACCAAAGGGTGAAGACCAATTGTTTGAACAGCTTCGTCCGTTGGTGGAACGTTTGGTTGAAGTGCAACGCAAGTTGGCTACTCAGTATTTGACTGAAGCCAAGCGTTTGATTGCATCGGAAGACCAAAAGGAAGTAGAAGCAGGTTTTCTTTCGTTGTTCCGTAGCCACAAGGCATTGCCGAAGAACAAGGCTTTGATTAAGTACTTGAGTGAACCGGGTATCAAGGCTGGTATGCTGAAGACCGAAGAAATCTACATGGAACAAAACAACAAGCGTATGCCGGAAGCGGTAGAGCCGTTGTATTTCGTGATTGACGAAAAGCTGAAGAGTGTAGATTTGACTGATAAGGGTATCGAATTGATTACTGGTAATGCAGCCGATCCTACTTTGTTCGTGTTGCCTGATATTGCAGCACAGTTGTCTGAATTGGAAACTTTGGGCTTGGATGAAGAAGAAAAGTTGGCCAAGAAGGATGAACTTTTGACCAATTATGCTATCAAATCTGAACGTGTCCATACTATCAATCAGCTCTTGAAAGCTTACACCATGTTCGAAAAGGATACCGACTATGTGGTATTGGAAGGACAGGTGAAAATTGTCGACGAACAGACTGGTCGTATTATGGATGGTCGTCGTTGGAGTGATGGTTTGCACCAGGCGGTAGAAGCCAAGGAACGAGTGAAGATTGAAGCAGCTACCCAAACATTCGCTACTATTACTTTGCAGAACTATTTCCGTATGTACCACAAGCTTTCGGGTATGACTGGTACAGCTGAAACGGAAGCAGGCGAATTTTGGGATATCTATAAGTTGGATGTAGTGGTAATCCCGACCAATCGTCCAATTGCACGCAAGGATATGAACGACCGTGTTTATAAAACTAAGCGTGAAAAGTATAAAGCTGTCATTGAAGAAATCGAAAAGATGGTAGAAGCCGGACGTCCGGTCTTGGTGGGTACTACTTCTGTCGAAATCTCTGAAATGTTGAGCAAGATGCTTTCATTGAGAAAGATTGAACACAATGTGTTGAATGCGAAACTCCATCAAAAGGAAGCGGATATTGTGGCTCGTGCTGGTCAGAAGAGTATTGTGACTATTGCTACTAACATGGCAGGTCGTGGTACCGACATCAAGTTGAGCGATGAAGTAAAGGCTGCCGGTGGTTTGGCTATTATCGGTACAGAGCGTCACGAATCACGTCGTGTAGACCGTCAGTTGCGTGGTCGTGCCGGTCGTCAGGGTGATGTTGGTTCTTCCGTGTTCTTTGTTTCATTGGAAGACGATTTGATGCGTCTCTTCTCGTCGGACCGCATTGCTTCTGTTATGGATAAGCTCGGTTTCAAGGAAGGCGAAATGATTGAACATAAGATGATTTCCAACTCTATTGAACGTGCTCAGAAGAAGGTAGAAGAAAACAACTTTGGTATTCGTAAACGTTTGTTGGAATATGACGACGTGATGAACAAGCAGCGTACCGTAATCTATACCAAGCGTCGTCATGCCTTGATGGGTGAACGTATTGGTATGGATATCGTAAATATGATTTGGGACCGTTGTGCATATGCCGTTGAATTGGGAGACTATGAAAACGTGAAGATGGAAATGTTCCAGACATTAGCGATGGAAACTCCATTCACGGAAGAAGAATTCAATTCAACAAAACAAGAAGAGTTGGTTGAAAAGGCGTTCGAAGCGGCAATGGCTAATTTCAAGCGCAAGACTGAACGTATTGCCATGATTGCTAATCCAGTCATCAAGCAAGTATACGAAAACCAAGGTCACATGTATGAAAACATCATGATTCCTATTACTGACGGTAAGCGCATGTATAACATTCCAGTAAATTTGAAAGCAGCTTACGAAACAGAAGGAAAGGAAATCGTGAAATCGTTTGAGAAGGCTATTCTTCTTCATACAATCGATGAAGGTTGGAAAGAAAACCTTCGTGAGTTGGATGAATTGAAGCACTCGGTGCAGAATGCAAGCTACGAACAGAAAGATCCATTGTTGATCTTTAAACTTGAATCAGTGAAGTTGTTCGATAATATGGTGAACAAGATCAACAATCAGACTATTTCTGTGTTGATGCGTGGTCAGATTCCTGTTCCAGATCCAGAACAAGTACGTGCAGCTGCACCTGAAGCGCCGGCTCCACGCCAACAATATCAAGAAACAAAGCAGGACTTGAGCGATCCGAATCAGCAGGCGGCTGCCAATCGCGATACACGTGAGCAGAAGCATGAGCCTATTCGTGTACAAAAGACACCAGGACGTAATGATCCATGTCCTTGCGGTAGTGGAAAGAAGTTTAAGAATTGTCATGGTCGTGGCATGTAATAAATCAAAAATAATGGAAGGCGGTGCATGTAAACACCGCCTTTTTTATTACTTTTGTCCGATATAAAGCATAGTGAATATGAAGAAACTCTTTTGGATAATAAGTGTCATGTTTTTGCTGCAGGCTTGTACTACCGTTCAAAGTGTATATTTTGAACGTTTACAGCCGGCTGATGTGAATTTCCCGGCACAGATACGTTCGGTAGGTGTGGTGAATAATATGCCTCCTGTACATCAGGATTATAAAGATGTAGACTATACTTCAGCTAGCCTGGAAGGTGATGGTGATATAGCTGCAGAAAACTTGGCGCAAGAATTGGCGGCAGTAGACTATTTTGATCAAGTTGTCTTATATGATAAAAGAGTCCGTAAGAGTGCATATCCATTGGAACAGCCGATTCCGAAGGAGACTGTTGATGAATTGATTCGCTTGTTGGATGTTGACATGTTGCTTTCAATGGAGCGGGTTAATGTGGTATTAAAGGACAGTACGATGTTTATACCTGAATTATATACCTTCGTACCTGCAGCTGAAGGAGTTGTAACCTCGGTGGTTAGAGCGTATCTGAAACAACAAGAAAAGCCATTGTTTTCCATTCAAAAAACAGATACACTTTGTTGGGAAATTGTCCAGGATTTGACATTTGGTGATATAGTTAAAGATTTCTCGGAGTATGCAGCATCTATACCGATGCAGTATCTTTTACCTTATTGGAAAGAGGAGGAGCGCCGTTATTTTGATGGTGGTAACGTAAATATGCGGGATGCTGGTGTTTGTGTACGGGAGCAAAATTGGGAGGAGGCCTGTCGGTTGTGGAAAGAACTTTATGATACCAAGAAAGGTAAGACAAAGATGCGCGCTGCTTATAATTTGGCTGTTTATTACGAATTGCAGAATGATTTTGTGCATGCAAAAGAGTGTTTAGCCGCAGCACAGGCTTTAGCATCGGAAGACTCTTGGGAAATGCAGCTCATTCTATTATATCAATTACAATTGGAAGAACAAACCAGGCGAAATCAGCGGTTAAATGTGCAAATGAAGCGTTTTGAGTAAATATTTATGGTAAATATCTTGCTTATTAATTTTTTTTAGTATTTTTGACGAAAAATAAAGGGGACATTATGGGATATAACATACTGCATGTTTCTGCTATCGGAACTTTTATAGAGGAAGCTCTGACAAAATATGTTGCAGATGGAAACAATACGTTGGTTACTGATATTCATTTTCAGTTAAATCCTAATTCTGGCATTTTTTCTATTTTGAATGATGACGATGTAGTATTTGCTGAGTCAATAGTGCAAGAGTGGATTGGAGATTTTGGGGTATATTCAGTTGCGGAGTGTAATCTACGGGAAACTCTTGTTATGTTACGAGAATCAGGACGATTGAATGAAGTTAATTTAATGCAGCCTTATTCTTTTGTGTTAATTGATAAAGAGAAGGAAACCATTGCAGAATTGTTAATGGTTGATGAGCAAGATACTTTGTTCTTAAATGATGGATTGTTGCAAGGACTTGATGAAGAGTTGAATGTTTTTTTGAAAGAATTGTTAGAAAAATAATACCTAAAAACTGCGAGTGTCATGAAAAACAGATTTTTATTATTGATTATTCTGTTTTTATCAATATTTGCAGAGTCGAAAGAGATAAATGAACTTCCAAGTATGCAAAAGTTTGATTCTTTAAAGGCTAAGGCTCAAGAGTCAATTAATACAAATCAGGAAATCATTTATTTAGATTCTATGCTGAATATGGCTCAAGCGATGGATTCTCTTCGTTTGGAATGTCAAACTATGTCTTTTTTAGCTCGTAATTATTATAATCGGATGAATGTTGATAGTTTGATGTATTGGGCTAATAGAGCAATAGACCTTTCATTAAAACATGAATTTTATCCAAGTTATTTTGATGCCTTTTCACTTGTTTGTTCTTGGGAATTGTATGAAAAGGACTATGATAGTGCTTTAGATAAAGCCAATCGACTTTACCAAATGGCTAAAGATTTGGATAATGTTGATGGTATGATTGCTTCCTACGAGACTATAGGCCTTATATATATGGAAACATTTCGATATGTTGAAGCGGTTAAGTCTTTTAAAGAAGGATTGTCTTTACAAAAACAACAAGTAAATCCTCGTTATGCTTATCAGTTCCAATTTCTTTCTTATATAATTGAATCTTATTTGAAACTAAAGGATTATAAGAATGTTAATGATTGTTTGGTTGAGGCATATGCTTTGGTTGAAGAGTGTGATTTAGAACAAAGAAATTTCCCGGTTGAACGTTGTTTGTGGTTGTTGAATAGTTACAATGCAGAAATGTATGTGTTGCAAAAAATGCCAAAAGAAGCAAAGATATATATGAGTGAAGCAAGGAAATATGATCATGTGGATGATTTTTATGTATTTTGTTATTATCATATTGTTTGTTCTTCGTATTATATGTTGATTGGTGATTATCATAGTGCATTGGATAATGTTGATATGGTTTTAGCTGAAACTGATGATGATTATTTGCCTGCTTTGAAGTTGAAGGCTGAGTTGTTGATGAGAGCTGGTAAAGAGCGTGAAGCGGCTGCATTGTATTATAAATCTGTGAATTTGATAGATTCAACTTATAATGAAAGTTTATCAAAACAAATAAATCAGTTGAGAACAATTCATGAAGTTGATAAATTAGAGTTGAAAAATAAGCAGATAGAGCTTGAGGCTGGCAGATTGAAATTGACAGTGACTTTAGTGTTTCTTGTTGTATTGATGATTGCTCTTATTGTAGTTGTTATTCATTCTTTCTATTTGAAACGAATGAAAAAAGTTTTAGAGAAATCAGATGAAGATTTAAAAAGAGATAAGGAAAAGTTATTGATATCTGAAAGGGCACTTTCCTCAATTATAGAAAAACTTGAGACGGAGAATCGTTTCAAGGATGACTTTTTGATAAGTTTAAGTCATGAAATAAATAATTCTTTAAAATCGATTGCTGGTTTTTCTACAGAATTAGAGAATTTTATGGTCAATGAAGAACACAAAAAATGTGTTTCTAATATAAATGAAAGCTCAGAATTATTAAAAAAAATAATGGATGAAACCATATGTCTTTCTTTGTTGCAGACAGATCGCACACCAATGGCGTATGAAAATCTAGAAATTATTCAATTTTGCAGGGAGAGAGTTTTGGAAATAGAATCACAATTAGCTTTAGGGGTAACTGTTAATTTTCGTTGTTCTTTAGACCGTTTTATCTTGCAGACTGATGTTGCTCGTTTGAAACAAGTTTTAGACATATTGTTGGCAGATGCGGTGAAAGTTACCAAAGAAGGAGAAATTAGTTTAATCTGTTTGATTTCCCATGAAATGAATGTTGTACAATTTATTGTTGAGAGTACAGAACTTGGTATATCTCAAAATATGTATGATATGGTGAAATTTGAATCGATTGATAATAATGATTCTCATACTCAAGGAGTTAATTTAAGAATGGCTATTTGTAACGTTTTAGTAAATCGTTTAGAGGGATCTTTATCTATAGATACAGATTATAAGCAAGGAACGAGAGTCGTTTTGTCACATCCAATAGTAAATAATTAATATATAAATATGGGTAAAAAACTAATTTTGCTGGTATTGATTGGCGTTACTTCAGGAATGTCACTCATGTCTTCTTGTACATCAGAGGAGATAAATGATGTTGATGTACAAATTGAGCCTGAACTTTCAACTAACTTTTTTACAAACTCAAATGAACAAAAGGTGGTATTTAATATTGCTTATGAAGTTCCTGAGGAATATAAGGTTGTGTTTGATGTATATGCGGAGAATCCGTATAATGTATCCCTTGATGGGTTTTCAAAGAAAGAAGGAGTTACTCCTATTATTAGTGGAATGACAGATGGTAAAGGCCAATATCAGATTGCACGTGTTATTTCTAAGGGAGTTAAGGAAGTCTATGTGACTTCAGATGTAGCTGGTGTTCCGGCTTTATTGTATGGAAAAATTCATGATGGTTACGTAAATCCTGTTGAATTAGAAATGACTTCTTTGGTTGAAGAGGATTTTTCTTCAAGAGCTGTTTGGAATGCAATGTTTTTAGGAAGTTGGAATTATTGGGGACGGCCTAATTATATTGATGGTAGTATTTCATGCCCAGTTTCCAAGAAGGATTTAAGAGCTATTTCTGCAACTCTACCTGAATGGAAAACTGTAGATTCGAAGTATACTGATGAAAATTTTATCTATGTTAAAGAAAATGCTGAAGTATGGATTAGTTTGTTGAGTGAAAAATCATTATTCAATAATGTTTTAGGATATTATTGTTATACAGAAGGAATGTCTAAAGATGAAATTGATGAAGTAATTGCACTGCCTCGTGCTAATATAGCTTTATTAAATAAAACAGGATTGAAATATGGTGAGTATATTAAGTTGAAATATTTTAATCCAGAAACAAGAGAATTGGAAGATAAGTTCCCTGCAGGTTCTCGTATCGGTTGGGTTTTGCACCGTTCAGGGTATCATTGTTTAACGGGGAAAGTGAGCAAGGGTATTTATCAATTTTACTCTGATGATTCTTGGAATCCGGAAATTTCAAATAAAGATCATATTGCTATTTTTAAAACAAGTGAAGGAAATGTTATTGTTGGTATTGAGGACTTGTACAATGAGACTATTCTCTCTGATAATGATTGTAATGATATTATTTTTCATGTTGCCTCTTATCCCCAAAGTGCATTGTCTGTAAATACTGAAATTCCGGATGTGACAGATGATAGTTATGTGGAAGAAGAAGTGGATGTTGTTCAGCCTTTATCTATGATTGCTGATGTTGATGAAGAGGATGAATTAGTAAATGATCTTTATGTTGCGTCTAGTTCGAAATTGCAGACGACAGATGGTTATGTAACGGGTGTTCATGATATATTGTATATAGCAAATTCTACAACAATGGCCGAATTAGTAGAGACTACCTATACGGAAGATGAAAGGGCAAGAAAGGTTGTAGTAAGAACAACTATTAAAGTCGCAAGGACTGCAAATGAGGAAGAAAAGAAGAAAGGTAGAACTGTGGTACGTACTACAATAAAGAATACAGATTACACAGATGATATGGCTCGTTCACTCTTTGTTGGTGGTTATGATAGTGTAGATGCATTAATTAGTGGTATGATTGAGAAGCATCGTGAAGGTTTGAAAAATGGTGAAGTTCTTAAATTGGATATTGTCTTGGAATTTGAGGGTGTAGAATATGAATCGTTTATCAATAGTATAGATGTTCCACCATATTCTCCATTTATAGAAAATGTAGCTGAATAAATCCAAATAAAAAAGGGAACCTTAACGGTTCCCTTTTTTATTTGGATTTATTATTTTTTATTTCTTAAGAGCAGCGATACTTTCCTTCAAAGAAGCAATCTTGCTTTCGGCGTCGGCTTGTTTCTTGCGTTCCATTTCGATGACGTTGGCTGGAGCCTTGCTTACGAACTTTTCATTGCTAAGCTTCTTCAAAACACTCTGCAAGAAACCTTCGTTGTACTTTAAGTCAGCTTCCAACTTCTTGAGCTCTTCTTCCACATTGATAAGGTTACCGAGTGGTACAGCGTATTCAGTAGTACCTACCATGAACGAAGCTGAGCCTTCTGCCTTATTTTCTACACTTTCGATGGAAGTCAAGTTACAAAGCTTGCTGATAACGGCATTGAATGTTGCAACAGGACTTTCGCCTACTACTTGGAGTGACAACGCTTCCTTCTGTGCGATGTTCTTTTGCAAACGGATAGTACGGATACCACCGATTACTTCCTTTACCGCTTCGAAGCTCTTCACGATTTCTTCATTGGCTTCCTTGTTGATGTCCAAAGTCTGAACCATGAGGCTTTCACCATCCTTACGGTCATAAATGTGTTGCCACAATTCTTCAGTGATGAACGGCATGAATGGGTGGAGCAATTTCAAAAGGCTGTCAAAGAAGCTCAAAGTCTTTTCATAGGTAGCCTTGTCGATTGGTTGTGCCTTGCCGTCGATGTATGCAGGCTTCACCATTTCCAGGTACCAGCTAGAGAACTCATCCCAGAACAGTTTGTAAATAGCCATCAATGCTTCGCTCAAACGATACTTGCTGAACAAATCATCTACTTCAGCTGCTATCTTGGCAAGCATGGATTCAAACCATTCGGTAGCGAGTGCTGCATATTCCGGTTGTGTGATGTCGGCTACTTCCCAACCCTTCACGAGACGGAAAGCATTCCAAATCTTGTTGTTGAAGTTACGTCCTTGTTCACAAAGAGCATCGTCGAACAAGATATCATTACCAGCAGGAGCCGAGAGCATCATACCCATACGTACACCGTCGGCACCGAAGCGTTCAATCAAATCCAATGGGTCCGGTGAGTTTCCGAGTGATTTTGACATCTTACGACCAATCTTGTCGCGTACGATACCTGTGAAGTATACGTTTTTGAACGGCATGTCGCCCAAATATTCGTAACCGGCCATAATCATACGAGCTACCCAGAAGAAGATGATGTCCGGACCTGTTACCAAGTCGCTGGTAGGGTAGTAGTATTTGATTTCTTCGTTGCCAGGGTTATTGATACCGTCAAATAATGAGATCGGCCACAACCAAGAAGAGAACCAAGTGTCGAGGCAGTCTTCATCCTGACGGAGGTCTTCTACCTTCAAGTCGGCATTACCTGTCTTTTCGATAGCTTTAGTCAATGCTTCTTCTGCTGTTGCTGCTACAACGAAACCACCTTCCGGCAAATAGTATGCTGGGATACGGTGCCCCCACCACAACTGACGGCTGATGCACCAGTCCTTGATGTTTTCCAACCAATTACGGTATGTGTTCTTATATTTCGCAGGATAGAACTTCAATTCGTCGTTCATTACTGGAGGAAGAGCCATGTCTGCAAAGTGTTGCATCTTCAAGAACCATTGCATAGAAAGTTTCGGTTCAATAGCTACACCGGTACGTTCAGAACAACCAACTTTATTTGTATAAGCTTCTACTTTTTCCAACAAATCGGCAGCTGCCAAGTCTTGTTCAATTTGCTTACGTACGTCGAAACGGTCCATACCTACATAGAGACCAGCCTCTTCACTAAGTGTACCATTATCGTTGAAGATGTCGATGCTTGGGAGATTGTACTTTTCACCCAACATGTAGTCATTTACGTCGTGAGCGGGAGTTACCTTCAAACAACCAGTACCAAATTCAATGTCTACATAGTCGTCTTCAATAACCGGGATTGAACGACCTACCAATGGTACAATGACACGCTTACCCTTCAACCATTCATTCTTAGGGTCGTTAGGGTTAATACACATGGCTGTATCGCCCATGATTGTTTCCGGACGGGTAGTAGCTACAACTGCATAACGACCTTCTGCATCACCTTCCACCTTGTAACGGAGGTAATACAATTTGCTGTGCTCTTCTTTGTAAATAACTTCTTCGTCAGAAAGTGCAGTCAAAGCTTTCGGGTCCCAGTTTACCATACGTACGCCGCGGTAAATCAATCCCTTGTCGTAAAGGTCACAGAATACTTTAATGACGCTTTGTGAACGTTCTTCGTCCATGGTAAAGGCAGTGCGATCCCAATCGCACGATGCACCGAGCTTGCGGAGCTGCTTCAAAATGATGCCTCCATGTTCGTCGGTCCATTCCCAAGCATGTTTCAAGAACTCTTCACGAGTAAGGTCAGTCTTCTTGATGCCCTGTTGAGCGAGTTTGTTTACCACCTTTGCTTCTGTTGCAATAGAAGCATGGTCAGTACCTGGTACCCAACATGCATTCTTGCCTTCCATGCGGGCACGACGGACGAGGATGTCCTGGATTGTATTGTTCAGCATGTGTCCCATGTGGAGAACACCAGTCACGTTTGGCGGTGGAATGACGACGGTATACGGTTCACGTCCGTCGGGTTTCGAACTAAAAAGTTTGTTGTCCAGCCAATACTGGTACCATTTTCCCTCTACGTCAGCGGGATTGTACTTGCTTGCTAATTCCATTGTTTATATAGTTATGTTAATGATTATCACACAATAGGTCGCAAAATTACAAAAACTCGTTGGAATATCCGCTTCTTTATTTCAGAAAGTTCGTATGCTTCTTCATTAGAAAATAGAAATGAGTGGAAAAGACATGATATACGGGCATCCGCTGAAAGACGTATCATTTTATCGCAGTAAGACGTATGGTCTTATCGTGGTAGGACGTAGCATCTTTCAGTGAATGCCCGTACGTCTGCAGAAGCTTGTATAGAGTAACATAGTACTCTTTTTTCTATTTTGGTAAACGACTTTTTATGGAAAAGCATTACCTTTGTTCTTTTAGAAATAAAGAGTATAATATATGCATACAAGAAAAGAACAAATGGAAGCCTTCGGACGCTTCCTGGATGTGCTCGATGAACTGCGCGAGAAGTGTCCGTGGGACCGTAAGCAGACGAATGAGAGTCTCCGTCCCAATACCATTGAAGAGACGTACGAGCTTTGCGATGCCTTGATAAAGAATGATAAGAAAGATATTTGTAAGGAATTGGGCGATGTATTGTTGCATGTGGCTTTCTATGCCAAGATTGCCAGTGAAACCGGAGATTTTGATATGAAGGATGTATGCGACAAGCTATGCGACAAGTTGATTTTCCGTCATCCTCATGTGTTTGGTGAGGTGCAGGCTGATACTGCTGATAAGGTGGTAGAAAACTGGGAACAACTCAAGATGAAGGAGAAAGATGGTAACAAAATGGTGTTAAGTGGTGTACCTTCGGCGCTTCCTTCACTCATCAAGGCTTATCGTATTCAAGACAAGGCCCGTAACGTGGGTTTCGATTGGGAAGAACGTAGCGACATCTGGAAGAAGGTGAAAGAAGAAATCAGTGAATTCGAAGCCGAGGTGGAGAATATGGATAAAGACAAGGCAGAAGCCGAATTTGGCGATGTAATGTTTAGTTTGATCAACGCTGCTCGTCTGTATAAGATCAATCCGGACAATGCGTTGGAACGGACTAACCAGAAGTTTATCCGTAGGTTCAACTATCTGGAAGAACATACGATAAAGGAAGGTATTAATCTGAAGGATATGACTTTAGAAGAAATGGACGCCATCTGGAATGAGGCAAAGAAAAAAGGCTTGTGATGAACAAGCCTTTATTTCTTTGGGGATGTCTGTATAATTTTTAACATGTTCCGGTTGAATTTAATCTCGGCACGTAATACCATGTAGATTTTCCTGTTACTCAGTACTGATTGATATTTCTTCAAATACTCCTTGTCTAATCTACAGTTTTGTTCCTCAGCGTCGATAAATCCGTTCAGAATATCCTCATATTGTGCTTCGGTAGTCTGTGGATCTTTACCAACACGAGCTTTTTTCCATGCTTTCCCGTTGACAGCCTTTTTGAGGGTCTGAAGTTCATAATAAATAGGGAAGAATTTAGCAGATTCTTCTTCAGTCAACCCTGCCTGTTCTGCGATGTAAGCTTGTTTCTTGGCTTTGAATTCTTCCTCAGAGCAGTTGTTCTTGGACTTTTGTGCATGGACAGTGAAGCACAAGAGCGTTAAAAATAAAACGAAATAGTATCTTTTCATGATTCTTTTAGTCATTAGGGTTAAAATTAGCATCGGTCAAATATTGATAAAGCGTATAGTCGTCCATCATGATGCAGTTTATCATAATTTCCCAATCTTCATCAAGTAGCCTTTCCACTTCAGTCTGGCTGATAGCAGGGAATTCGTCTTTTTGGGGAACTCCTACAAATACTTTCACACTTAGCATGATGCCACAAAACATGGCAGTCATGTAAAGCCATGGCTTCACCCGTTCCCAAAGGGTAGGTTCTGACATTAGAGGCATAGGCTCTTTCTCGGGTAGCTTGTTCATCAGCTCCTGAGTGAAGTTCTCGAAATAATGGTCTGGCACACGGAACGGATTGCTAGTTCCGGCTTTCCTTAATATGTTGTCTTCTTTTCCCATGGTGAATCCTTTCTATCTTTTAGATTTGTCACTATTGAAAAGGTTTAAAGATGTTTCTCTAAAAATGCTTCTATTTTCTTGACTGCATGGTGATAAGATGCTTTCAAAGCTCCGATGCTGGTTCCCACAATCTCGGATATTTCCTCGTATTTCATCTCCTTGAAGTATTTCAGGTTGAAAACAATCTGTTGTTTTTCAGGGAGGGCGTGAATTGCCTGGAGGAATATCTTTTGGGTATCGTCACCATCAAAATACGTATCACTTTTCAATTTGTTCAGCATCTCCATATCGGCATCATCGATAGAAAGCTGGTTGGAAGCCCGTTGCTTATTCAAGAAAGTAAGGCATTCGTTCAAGGCGATACGGTAAAGCCATGTAGACATTTTTGCATCTCCTCTAAAATAGTCGATGTTGGTCCATGCCTTGATAAAGGTGTTCTGCAAAAGGTCGTTGGCATCCTCATGGGAGAGTACCAAGCGTCGGATTTGCCAATACAGCTGCTCGCTGTATTCCCTTACAATGCACTCAAATGCTTCGCGTTGTCGTGTAGGATCCTGCAGAAGAGCAATTATTTCTTTTTCATTATAGTTGTTCATCTGTAG
>SUXY01000033.1 GCA_015060705.1 Bacteroides sp.
ATAAAATCATCGGTGAGCTTGGCTTGGATGACAAGACTGCCGCTAAGTTCAAGGATGTGTACAAAAAGTACATGACTGAAATGAACGATTTGCGAACAAAGAACATGCCTAAGAAAGAAGGTGTACAACCGGAAGGCAAAAAGACTCCTGCAATGCCAACAGATGCCGAAGTAGACAAGATGATGCGTGAACGTTTCGCAACGAGCCGAAAGATGTTGGATATCCGCGAAAAGTATTACGATGAATTCCGCAAGTTCTTGGCACCGAAGCAAGTGCAGAAGATTTTTGACAAAGGTCAAATGAACCGTGGCAAGTTCAATAAGGAAATGAACCGTCGTGCGGGTATGAAAAAGATGGAAGATGGCAAGCGTAGCAATCATCAAAATCGACCGATGCCGATTCAAAAATAATTGAATCTTATAGAAAGAAAGGGGTACGGATAATATCTGTACCCTTTTCTTTTGCTTTTACAAATAAAGTTGTAAGTTTGCGGTAAAATGAATGAAAAACCATGAAAAGACTGATATTTTCTCTTGTTTTGATTAGTTGTTGCTTGGCGATACAAGCGCAAACTCGCAATAAACAATACGAAGATTACATTAAGAAGTACCGAGAATTGGCGGTAGATGAGATGAAGAAGTATCATATTCCGGCCAGTATCACTTTGGCGCAAGGTTTGTTGGAGTCTGGAGCAGGACAAAGTACCCTTGCCCGTAAATCGAACAATCATTTCGGCATCAAGTGTGGAAGCGACTGGAATGGCAAGACCGTAAGCCACGATGATGATGCGAGAGGAGAATGCTTCCGTGCATACAAGCATCCTAAACAATCTTACGAAGATCATTCCAAATTCTTGGCTGGACGTCCGCGTTATGCGTCGCTTTTCAAACTGAAAATCACGGATTACAAAGGGTGGGCAAGAGGTTTGAAGAAAGCCGGTTATGCTACCAATCCCCGTTATGCCGACCAACTCATTGATATCATCGAACTATACGATTTGGATAAATACGACAAAAAAGGCGGTTTGAAATGGATGAAAGAGAACCCGAATCCACACCAACCTTACATTGCCAATGATTTGGTGTATATTGTGGTGCGTGCAGGCGATAGCTGGAAATCCATTTCCAAGGAATTTGATATCAGCCAAAGTAAACTTCGCAAGTATAACGATTTATACAAGGGATATATCTTGCAAGTAGGTGACATTCTCTATCTGGAGAAGAAGAACAAGAAAGCTGGCAAAGAGCATATTGTCCACGTACTCCGAGCTGGGGAATCCATGTACAGCATTTCTCAGAAATACGGCATCCGTTTGAAGAATCTTTATAAGTTGAACAAAATGGATGCAGAAGACCCAGCACCGGAAGTAGGAACTATCTTACGGTTGCGATAGTGTTTTTTATAAATATAAGATAGATATCTGAAAAAATATGACTACATTTGTAGGTAATAATCGGATAATATCGAATAAAGGGTATGTCAAAGGCTAGTAAAAGTAAAAAATATTTCTTGTTGGGATTAGGAGCAATCGTTATTGGATTTTCTTTGTTGATTGTATTCAATTGGATGTGGGACAAGAGTTCTACCAACGATTCGTGTATGTCCTGTCACTACCATACCGATTCAGACACGAGTTGGAAACAGTCGGTGCATTACAATAGTAAGAGTGGTGTAATGACGGATTGTGCCGCTTGTCACCTTCCACCGAAGGGTACTTTGGATTATACCAAGGCCAAGCTATCTACCGGTATGCAGGATGTGTGGTCTTATCTCACCAAAAACAAGGAAGACATTGATTGGGAAAGCAAGGGGGAATTGGAATATGCCCAAAAGATTGTGTACAATGAATCTTGCAAGGCCTGTCACGTCAATATTTATCCCGAAGGTATCACCGATGAAGGGGTAACAGCTCACCTTTATTACGATGACAATGAAGAAAAACTTGGTTTGCAATGTATTAGTTGCCATTTGGATGCCGGACACTATAACCCGAATTACCAACATTCTGCATTGAAGGAAGTGCCAAAGACCAGTGGTGAAATCTATGCTTCTGCCACTGAAATAAAGTCCTTTGAAAATTACATCGAAACCATTCCGGGAACTTCGGCTTCCATTCGTATGATTGCCATTCCGGGTGGTACATTCACCATGGGGTCTCCGGATTCCGAACCTTTCCATAAAGCCGATGAAGCTCCTCAAAGAAAAGTAGAAGTATCTTCTTTCTTCATGGGCGAAATGGAAGTGACTTGGGATCAGTTTTGGGCCTTCTATGCTGAAACCATGTCGGAAGGTCGCACACCTCCAGCTGTAATCTATGCAAACAATACCCGTGAAGATCTGGATGCAGTCAGTGGTCCGACTCCTCCATTTGGTATTCCTGACCAAGGTTGGGGTATGGGGACTCGTCCGGCTATTACAATGACACACTATTCAGCAGAAACCTTCTGTCAATGGCTTTCGCTCAAGACCGGTAAGAAATATCGTTTACCGACCGAAGCCGAATGGGAATATGCCGTTCGTGGAGGAACAACCACTCCTTACTTCTTCGAAGGTAGTCCAAGTGATTATACCAACGAAGGTTTCTGGAACGGAATCTTTGGTGCTGATACTACTCAAATTAACCGCTATGTTGTTTATGTAAACAATAGCAAGAACCGTTCCCAAGAGCCGAGCAAGGTACAAGCTAATCCGTTCGGTCTGAAGAACATGTTGGGTAATGTTATGGAGTATTGTTCGGATTGGTATGCCGAAGATGCTTATAGCCAATTGCAAGACGGTACCAAGGATCCGAAGGGACCGGAATCGGGTACGGAATATGTTGTAAGAGGGGGTACTTATGCTAGTGATGCAGCCGACCTTCGTAGTGCAGCTCGTAGCCATACCCGCCACGACGATTGGTTGCGTACTGACCCTCAAAATCCGAAGAGTATTTGGTGGTACTCGGATATCCGTAGCATCGGTTTCCGTGTCGTATGCGAATTGCCGGAAGAAATTAAGTAAAATATAATCTTAAAAGTAGATACTATGAGTGAAGAAAAAATGAATAGAAGAGGCTTCTTGAAAGCGTCTACCGTATTAGGTGTAGGTAGTGTTGTTGGAGCTTCTGCACTGCTTTCTGCATGTAAGGATGGTAATGGATTGGTTCCATTGAAGCAACCGGGTGAGTTTTATGTTCCTGAGTTGCCGGATAAGGCGATGGATGGTAAGGAATTGAAAGTGGGTCTGATTGGTTGCGGTGGACGCGGTAATGGAGCCATCGACGATTTGTTCAATGCGGCTAATGGTATTATAGTACATGCATTGGGTGACGTGTTTGCCGACCGTGTAGAAAGTACTCGCAAGAATATTCAGGAAAAACATCATCAGGATGTACCGGCTGAAAATTGCTTCATCGGATTCGATGCTTACAAGCAAGTCATCGACTCGGGTGTAGATATGGTGATTTTGACCACTCCTCCTGTATTCCGTCCGCTTCATTTTCAGTATGCAACTCAAAAGGGTAAGCACTCGTTCTTGGAAAAACCGATTGCAGTCGATGCAAAAGGTTATCGTACCATCATGGCAACAGCCAAGCAGGCACAAGCCAAGAATTTGAGTGTCATTACAGGTACTCAGCGTCATCACCAACGTCCGTATGTAGAAGCCAACAAGTTGATTCAAGCCGGTTATATCGGTGAAATCACTGGTGGTAATGTTTATTGGAACCAATCCATGCTTTGGTATAGAAACCGTGAAAAAGGTTGGAGCGATATGGAATGGATGATTCGTGACTGGGTAAACTGGAAATGGTTGTCGGGTGACCATATTGTAGAACAACATGTACACAATATCGATGTATTCTTGTGGATGTCAGGTTATCGGGTAGCTAAGGCAACCGGTTTTGGTAGTCGTCAGCGCCGTATTACTGGTGACCAATACGATAATTTCAGTGTAGATTATGAAATGGAAAACGGTGTCCACTTACATAGTATGTGTCGTCAGTTGGATGGTTGCAGCAACCTGGTAGGTGAATATATCCAAGGAACCAAGGGCTCATGGAATAGTGTGAGCCATGAAATTAAGGACCTCAAGGGTAATGTCATTTGGAAATACGATGAAGAAGCAGCCAAGGCTGAATTCCAGCAACATAATCCATATGTACTCGAACATGTAGATTGGGTGAACCACATTCGTAAGGGTACAGCTCATGATGAAGCGACCGAATGTGCTATTTCCAGTTTGGTAGGTGTGATGGGACGTGAGTCGGCTTACAAGGGAAGCACCATTACTTGGGACGAAATGAGTCAGTCGGATTTGGACTACATGCCGGAGAAACTCGAATTGGGTGCTATGGATATGTCGAAACATCAGGTAGAAGTACCGGGTAAGGAACAGAAATAAGGGAACTATGGATAGAAGAAAATTTATCACCAACTCGATGTTGGGCGCTGCTTCAGTTGCAGTTGCCGCTTCAAGTACATCTTTACTTACTTCATGCGCTTCGGCGGAAAAGAAGATTGAAGTACCTTCACCGGAACTCCGTTTGTCTTTCCAGGAAGGTATCGCACCGGGTGAAAGCTTGACTGAAAAGTTGGATTATATGGAAAGCTTGGGAGTCGTAGGTCTGGAACCGGGTGGAGGTAATCTGGCTGGTAGAGTGAATGAACTTCAGCAAGCACTTTCCGGTAGAAACATCCAAATTTCGGCTATTTGTGCTGGTTTTGGTGGCTTTATCTTGGCGGAAGACCCGAAGGTAAAGGCTGAATTTGATTCTACCATGCGTGATATCATTGCTGCTGCTGGCGAATTGGGTTCTACCGGTGTGATTATGGTGCCGGCCTTCAATTGGCAGAACGGTAGCAAGCCTCATACGTTGGAAACTCGTGAATACCTTTGCGAACAGATGCATGAATTGGGAGAATATGCCTTGAAGCATAAGACCACTGTCATCTTGGAACCATTGAACCGCAAGGAAGCTCATTACCTTCGTCAGGTAGCCGATGCGGCTGCTATCTGCCGTGACTCCAAGAGTGCCGGTGTGAAGTGTATGGGTGACTTCTGGCACATGCAGGAAGAAACTTCCGATTATGCAGCGTTCCTTTCGGCTGGTAAGGAATACTTGCAACATGTCCATGTAGCGAGCCGTGGTCGTCGCATCATGCCGGGTGAGGACGGTGAACTTGACAATTATGTGGAAGGTTTCCGTGCCTTGAAGCAATTGGAATATCCATACTATGTAAGTTTTGAATGTGGTACCAAGGGGGATCGCAACCAAACCGTTAAGGCGGCTGTGGAATTGCTCCATGCCCAGTGGGAACAAGCATAAACGGACGATGCTTTCCCGACGATATAAACAAATGATTGGACGCTGTGCCCTACTATTTCTAGTAGGCACAGCGTTGCAATTTATGTGGGGGAATGTAGATGCTTCCTTCCTGATTTACCCATGGAATCTTTGTGTAGCGGTCAATTATCTGTATTTGCATATTCTGATGTATTTTTATGCTGGTAAGTATCCTTGGGTCAAGACGTTATACGACCGACCGGCAACTCTTTCTTCTTTGTTCTCTTTATTGATACTGACACTTGTTTTCGGACTGGTCAGACAAGACGGTTCTACGGACAGTATATTGGGAATGCTCGGCTTTACCCGGATGTCCTCATCCTGGATCTTTGTCCTGTATCTTCTTCATTTCTTGACAGCTTTAGGTATGAAGGTGATAGATGACATGGTTCATTGGAGGAAACGGAATCTTCCGGTCGTGTTGATGCATGTGGCATGCTACGTAGTTATGCTTTCTTCCGTTTTAAGTAGTGGGGAAAAAGTTCGGGTCAGGGTGACAGCGGCAGAGAATGCTTCGATCAGTATGGGAATCACAGAAAATCGAAAGATGTACGAGCTTCCTTTTACTCTGACACTCAAGGAATTCTCTATGGAGGGAGATTCTCTTCGTATGTATTATTTGTCCAAAGTAGCTATTACGGATGAAGAGGGTACTCAAGAAGCCAATATCTTGGTCAATCATCCCGCTAGCATCGGAGCTTGGCGAATTTACCAGGCCGGATACGATCAGGTTCAAGGTCGATGGATCAGTATTTTTGAATGTGTAAAGGATGGTTGGTATCCCCTTATACAAGTAGCCATGTGGGTAATTTTGATAGGCGGTGTGTGGATGATGTTTGGGGGATGGAATCAACGGAAAAGAAAGAAGGAGGACAAGGCATGAGTTGGGAAAGTTTTATTTATTATGCGTTGCTATCCGGTTTGTGTTGGCTGGCAGGAGCTATCCTGGCTTTTCGAGATAAACGAAACATGGCGATGACCTTTACCGGCTTGGGTTCCTTGGTTTTCTTCGTCTATATCGTAGGTCTGTGGATCAGTTTAGAACGTCCCCCTTTACGTACCATGGGAGAAACCCGCCTCTGGTATTCGTTCTTCTTGTCCATGATTGGTGGAGTACTCTATGCCAAATGTCGCTATCGTTGGATATTGGGGTTCAGTACCTTGATGTCTTTGGTCTTTGTACTTGTCAATCTGTTGAAGCCTGAAATTCATAGCAAGGCATTGATGCCCGCTCTTCAGAGTGTGTGGTTTGTCCCCCACGTTATAGTATATATGTTTTCTTATGCTCTACTGGGAGCAGTTACTCTGTTTGCTATTTACTTGTGGTTCAGAAAGACCCCCGAAGAAGCTTCCGACAAGGAATTGGGTATCTGTGATGGATTGGTCAGAGTAGGGTGGAGTTTCCTTACTTTGGGCATGACCATGGGAGCGTTGTGGGCGAAAGAAGCGTGGGGAGACTATTGGAGTTGGGACCCCAAAGAAACCTGGGCATTTGCCACTTGGCTTAGCTATCTCTTTTATTTACACCTCCGTCCGTCTTGCAAACATCAGGATTTCTTGTTCGCTTGGTTGATCTTTTCATTCATTTTGCTTCAGATGTGTTGGTGGGGAATCAACTATCTTCCGTCAGCACAAGGTACAAGTATTCATACATATTAATGAAAAAATGTATGGATTTTAAAATTAATGTTTATCTTTGCCGCCAATTAATTTAAAAATGATAGGCATGAAAAAGTTAAGATTTACATTTACTTTGTTTTTGTCCCTGATGATGACAGGATTGATGGGACAAGAATATACTAGCCCATTCAATCATAGTTTGATGAATGAGAAATTTTATGACTTGATTGTAGGAGAGTCGTCGGGCGATAGAGCCTTTTATCACATCTTGGATATCGCTCCTTACGAGAGAGACCGTAAAAGCGAAGACTATAAAGGTCTTTTCATGGAGTCGGTGTATGTAGTAGACAAATTGAAGAGCTATGGATTTGTCGATGCAAAGACTGAATTGTTGGGCAAGACCAAGACTTGGGACGGTGTCAGTGCTACTCTTTGGGAAGTATCTCCGAATACCAGCAAGTTGGCCGATTATCGCGATTTGGCAGCTATCTTGGGACAAGGCAGCAAGAGCGCTCATGTCACAGCAGAATTGGCTTGGGTAGGTCGTGGTACTCAGATGGAAATCGATGCGGTTGATTTGAAGGGTAAGATTGCTGTTACTGAAGCATCGGTAGGTAGAGTCCATGATTTGGCTGTAAAGGCAGGTGCTGTCGGTATTATCTCTTACTATTCTCCACGTCCATTGGTCGATCCGATTCAGATTCCGAATAGCGGTATCAGAGGTAACAACGCTACTTTCTGCATCAACTTGACTCCAAGAGACGGTTATGCATTGAGAGACCGTTTGTTGAAGGGCGAAAAGATTACCGTAAAGGCTGATATCGAAACCACAACCGAAGAAACCAATATCGAAGTACCGACTTGTTTAATCAAGGGTGCTGATGCCAATGCAGAAGAAATCATTCTTTGTGCTCACCTTTTTGAAGGTTATGTAAAGTTGGGTGCAAATGACAATATTTCCGGTTCGGCAGCTTTGATTGAAGTAGCTCGTACATTGAATGAATTGATTGAAAGCGGTCAACTCCCAAGACCGAAACGTTCCATCCGATTCATTTGGGTTCCGGAATTCCAGGGAACCATTCCATGGGCTATCCAACACAAGGATATCCTGCAGCATACCTTATGTAATATCAACCTCGACATGGTAGGCTTGTGGTTGAGCAAGAGCCAGTCCATGTATTGTTTGCATCGTACCACCATGGGTAATCCTCATTACTTGAATGATGTGGCAGAAAGTTTCTATCATTACATGGGAGCTACCAACAAGGCATTTGTAGCAACAGGCGTAGGTAGACCGGAAGCGTTGAAGCCGGTTTACAGTGTAACCGGTTCCAGAGATCCTTTCTATTACTCCATCAATGCTCATTATGGTGCATCAGACCACGAAGTATTCAATGATTGGGGTGTACAGGCACCGGGTGTCATCATGATTACTTGGCCGGATAACTACTATCATACATCGGGTGACCGTCCGGAAATCTGTGATCCAACCCAACTTCATCGTGCCATTGTATTGGCAGCCGTATCAGCTTATACCATTGCCGAAGCCGAAGAAGAAGGTGCCGTACGCATCGCTTCTGAAGTAGCTGCCAATGCCAACAAGCGAATGGCTATTAAGATGCGTTATGACCTTTCACGAATGAATGGTGCATCTAGCGAAGATTTCTCCAAGTTGTATCGTGCGGCTAAGTTCAATCAGGATGCCATGTTGCAGAACGAAATTGCTACATTAGGTTCTGTAATGGAATTGGCTCCGACATCGGCTTCTTTGAAAGAATTGGTAACATCGCTTCAGAATGGAGTAAAGGCAGCATGGGCAACCAATGGCAAGACAATCGATGCAGCCATGAAGGTGCGTGCAGCATCGTTGGGCGTAGCTCCGTTGAAGATTGTTCTTTCTGCCGAAGAAAAGGCAGCAACCAAGGTATATCCTCGTAGTACAGCCAAAGTAAAGGAATTCGGTTATGGTGTTCTTCGTTCGGTATCCAAAGAATTGATGACCAAGTATGGTTTCGACCAGAGAGGTGCCGTCAATCATGGTGCTGAAATTGCTAAGTTGACCGTCGGTGGTACCAACAGCATTTTGGACATCAAGAAGATGCTCGATGCTCAATTCCCGAATCCGGATAATTTGGAAACAATCACCAACTACCTAAAAATGTTGAAAGAATCAGGATTGGTAGAATACTAAAATAAAAGCAGCTAGGTTAAAACCTAGCTGCTTTTATTATACCATATCAGATGATGTTCAATTTATAGCTTGCTGATAATTGAAGAAGTTTATTCTGTTTTAGTGATGGCATACACCGTTTCTTTTCCTAATATTTCTGCACATGTAAAAAGAGAGGTCATACTAACTCCTAATAAACCGTGTATTGTCAGGCTTTGTCCAGTCAAAAGAAGGTTAGGGATAGGGGTCTTTGGGGTTAGCAAAGTCATCATTGGGCTGTGCCAATCTTTCCGTACACCATATGCAGAACCTTCAGGGGTAGCGGTATAATCCCGGTATGTTAATGGGGTGCTGCTGAAATGTCCTTCTATCATGTGGCGTAATCCAGGGATGAATGTTTCTGCTAAAGTGATACATTCATTTGCTTTCCTTTCTTTGAAAGCAACGTATTCATCACCTCGATGACCAACTGTTGTATTATTCCATTGAGCTACTTCATCCCAAAGCATAGGGGTTACAATATCTACATAGCGGGTGTAAGGTGAACCGTCTTCCGGTACACGGCAACAGACGAGGATACCCGAAACGGGACCATCTTCCCGATAATAGGTCCATACATTCGGTTTTTTGTATATGTATTGGTTCCAATTGAAATACTTCAACGTGTTCGGTTTTATAATCAGTGAAACGGTATACATACCATAAGTGTTGGATAAGGAATGAATACGTCTGCGATATACTTTTCTGATTCGTGTACTTTCTTTTACCAAATCCACCGTTACGGTAGGATGTGTATCACTGATAAACCAATCGGCTTCATAAAGTTCTCCGTTCACGGTGCGGGCAGCTACTAATTGTCCATCTTTTTCTATCAGTTCTTCTACACCGGAATTACAGATAACTTCCCCGCCCATACTACGGATGTCACGAACCAAAGATTCTACCAGCATGGAACCATCTCCTTTCAGTCTCCATGAACTTTCTATGAAGCTATTGTTTCCTTGTGCAAAAGTATAGAGCGGCAATGTTTCTTTGTCTAATTCCATTTTGAGTGATGAACCGCAGAGCACATTTCTCAGCAATGGGTCATGAAATGTTTGGTTCAAGAACTCATACGCACTTTTCCCAAATAGAGATGTATTGAAGAAGTTCACTTCATCTCTCGGTAAGATGGCATCGTGAAGATGTTTGCCTATTTCCCTCATGATGTCTGCATACTGCTGCAAACCTGCTCGTTCCGATGGGAAATCCTTTGCCAAAGTATCAACGAAAGCATCTAAACCTTCTGCATAAGCGAAGTTTTTTTCTCCAATCATCACACGATCGAATCCCTCAGCATCAAGATGTTGCCAAGGTAAATTCATGAGATTCATGTATTTGAAAATAGGGTAGAGAGCATTCCCTGGTGCCAATCCACCTACATAATGTAATCCTGTGTCAAGTGCAATTCCTTTCCGGCGATAACTCTGCATACATCCCCCAGGATGCTTTTCTTTTTCCAACACGCAAACTTTTCTTCCTTGTTTGGCCAAAATATATGCACATTGCAAACCGCCTAGGCCGCTACCTATAATGATAATTTCGAATTTCAATGTTTTCCTTTGTTTTTTAAATAATTTGCAAAGAAAGTGAATATCTGTCAAAGATACAATTAAACGTATATATATTTTTATAGGGCTTTCCTATATCGTACTACAGTGTATCATTTTTGTAGCATGGTTGTCGATTTTGGGTAATATACGACAAAAAGAAAGGCAACTACGAAAAACGTAATTGCCTGATTCTTAATGTTTCAAAGTGATTCCGAAGCGATTCGAACGCTTGACCCACGCCTTAGAAGGGCGTTGCTCTATCCAGCTGAGCTACGGAACCATCCTTAATTGCGCTGCAAAGGTAGAGGTTTTTGTTGAAACGTGCAAGAAAAAATGAAATTTTCTTTTGAAAATAGGGCTAATCCTTGATTTTCTGCTTGTACATTTCGGCACGTCCAAGGATGTCTTTCACGAAATTGTAGGTTTCGCGACCTCGGAAGTAGCCGTTTTTGCAGACGGGATCGTTGAAGTATTCTTCGTTGCTTTTCAAAAGAATGTAGACTTCTACATTGTCATCCCACTTATATTTGTCTTTGCCATATTTTTCGGTTAATGCCATGGCATCGAATACATGACCAATACCGGCATTGTATGAGGCCAATACAAACTTCATCTTTTCATTTGGGTCGGTCACCTTGCTGAAAGAGCGGGCTATTTGAGCCAAATACTTGGTGGCTGCTTTGACACTTTCTTCCGGATTCTGTTCCTTCCCTTCAGGGACTCCCATGGCACGGGCAGTTTTCGGCATCATCTGCATCAATCCTCTAGCACCAACCCAGGATACAGCGGTGGTATCGAAGTTGGATTCATTGTAGGCCAACGAAGCAATCACTCGCCAATCCCAACCTACTTCCGGAGCATATTTTTTGAATAGGTCATCGAAGTGAGAAATCTTTCCGTCTTTAATGGAGAGGATAGGACCATGAGGCAGATGTTTACTTTGTTCAAAGTATTTCTTGGTGCTAGCTTTGTATGCTGGGGTCGTAATATTTTCTTTATGCCATTGGTTAGCTGCTTCTCCCAATAAAGGAGATGTTTTTCTGACCGCCCATGAAGCACGTTGGTCGAAGCTAACAGCCATTTGAATATTCAGATTGGAATAATAAGTCTTGTTCAGGCGTGCCAAATCATTGTCAGATATGGCATAATCAATGGTTCCGTTGGATACTTGCATGAGCAAGTCTTCGTTGCTGATGCTATCGTTGGTTACTTCGTGAATTTTGATGCCACCTCCCAGTTCTTTATCCAGATTGATCAGTCTTTCCAAATGTTTGCCCGGCTTGGCGTATACATCCTTGTCTATCAGGTCAGTGACATTGGCTAATGCTTTCTGGCCTTTTTGGCTGTTACGTTGTACCAATACTTGGTGGGTAATGATGTCTTCTCCACAAAACAATACACTATCCTTGAATTCTTTGGTTATCGGAAGAGGGTAGGCAATGAAATCCCCTTCGCCGTTCAATAACATGTGGACCAATTCTTCGGTATCAGAAGCTGTTTTAATTTTCAGTTTCAATCCAAGGGATTCGGCAAATTGCTTTGCCAATTCGTATTGGAATCCCATGGGTTCTCCTCGATAATCGAAATAAGATATGGAACTGTTCAAGGTCAGGGCCACCACTTCACCGCTATCTTTCATTTGCGGAAGGTCGTAATGTTCCATGTCGACAGTCGTCTCTTGTTGTTTCTTTGGTTGACACCCCAACATGCAAATGCATGCAAGTATCAGGAAGGATATTTGTTTCATATCGAGGAAATAATTAAATTTGCATCAAAAGTAATAATAAATCATTTAAATATCAAGCATATGGTTAAGCACATTGTCATGTTCAAGTTGAAAGAAACTCTTTCAAAGGAAGAAAAGTTGGATGTAATGAATCGTTTCAAGGCAGCTATTGAAGCTTTGCCGGCAAAAATTGATGTGATTCGTAAAGTATTTGTAGGTTTGAATATCAACGAAGCCGAAGCGTGGGACATTTGTCTGGAAAGTGAATTTGATACATTGGATGATGTGAAGTTCTATGCTGCACATCCGGATCATGTGGCTGCTGCCGGTATCTTGAAGGACGCCAAGTTGGATCGTGCTTGTGTAGATTATGAATGCTAATCATTGATTTGAAAGAATAATTGAAGTTTTTCTGATAATTATTTGTGTCTTTCGATTTAATGCTATATTTTTGTCGCCTATAAAATTAAAAATGTATGCAAAGAACTTCTACACATCATCATCACTTTCCTAACGATTGAATCGGTGGGCACGATGTTGTTGTAGTCAATGATATACGAAAGGGGCTTACCGATAGTTGGTAAGCCTTTTTTATTATAAAAGAAACAAATAAAAGAAAGAATATATGCTGAGAATTGCAGTACAATCGAAAGGCCGTTTGTTTGAAGAAACAATGGCATTGTTGCAGGAAGCGGACATCAAGATTCCTTCTTCTAAGCGTATCTTGTTGGTACAGGCTTCGAACTTCCCTGTGGAGGTGCTTTTCCTCCGTGATGATGATATCCCTCAATCGGTAGCCAATGGCATAGCCGATTTGGGTATTGTAGGTGAAAATGAATTTGTAGAACGCAACGAAGATGCTGAAATCGTGAAGCGTTTGGGCTTCAGCAAGTGCCGTTTGTCGCTCGCCATTCCAAAGGATGTGGACTATCCGGGATTGTCTTGGTTCGAAGGACGGAAAATCGCCACTTCTTATCCGGGTATTTTGGAACGTTTCATGGAAAAGCATGGTATTCATACCGATATTCATGTCATCACTGGTTCGGTAGAGATTGCTCCGGGTATCAGTTTGGCAGATGCTATCTTTGATATCGTTAGTTCGGGTTCTACTTTGGTAAGCAACCGCTTGAAGGAAGTGGAAGTAGTCATGAAGAGTGAAGCATTGCTTATCGGCAACAAGAACTTGTCGGAAGAGAAGAAGGCTGTCTTGGAGGAATTGCTTTTCCGTATCGATGCGGTAAAGGCGGCCGAAGATAAGAAATATGTTTTGATGAACATCCCGACCGAAAAGTTGGGAGAAATCATCGAAGTACTTCCGGGCATGAAGAGTCCGACTGTGATGCCGTTGGCACAAGAAGGTTGGAGTTCCGTACATACAGTGCTCGACCAGAAGTGTTTTTGGGAAATTATCGGTAAGTTGAAGGCATTGGGTGCCGAAGGTATTTTGGTACTTCCGATAGAGAAAATGATTTTATAATTATGAAAAAGATACTTTATCCGAGTAAGTCCGAATGGGCGGAAATGCTTCGTCGTCCGGTATTGAATGTCGAGATATTATTTGAAAACGTCGGCACGATTTTGAAAGAGGTGCGTACAAATGGCGATAAGGCGGTTATCGAATATGAAGAACGTTTCGATAAAGTGAAACTGGAATCGTTGGCGGTATCTGAGGCTGAAATCAAGGAAGCCGAAAAGGAAGTACCTATCGAATTGAAGGTGGCTATCTTGTTGGCTCAACGAAATATCTATACCTTCCACAAGAAGCAGAAGTTCGAAGGGAAGAAGGTGGAAACCATGGAAGGTGTCACTTGTTGGCAAAAGGCTGTAGGCATCGAAAAGGTGGGTTTGTATATCCCTGGGGGAACAGCACCATTGTTCTCTACCGTGTTGATGTTGGCTGTACCTGCCAAGATTGCAGGTTGTAAGGAAATAGTTCTGTGTACACCTCCCAACAAGGAAGGTAAAATCAATCCGGCTATTCTTTATGCAGCTCAGGTAGCTGGTGTAAGCAAGATTTTCAAGGCTGGTGGTGTTCAGGCAATCGGTGCGATGGCTTATGGTACGGAGAGTGTGCCTAAGGTATACAAGATTTTTGGTCCGGGCAATCAGTATGTCATGGCGGCAAAACAACAAGTGGCCATGCACGATGTAGCCATTGACATGCCGGCAGGTCCGTCGGAAGTGGAAGTGATTGCTGATGAAACAGCCAATCCGGCATTTGTGGCAGCTGACTTGCTTTCTCAGGCGGAACATGGTGTGGATAGTCAGGTGGTCTTGATAACGACTTCAGAAAAGTTGCTTGATGAAGTGGAATACGAAGTACAACATCAGTTGTCCCGTTTGCCTCGTTGGCAGATTGCAGAAAAGTCATTGGTGAATAGTAAGTTGATTTTGGTGAAGGACATGGATGAAGTGATTGAACTGACCAATGAATATGCACCGGAACACTTGATTATCGAGACCAAAAACTATATGGAATTGGCGGAAAGAGTTGTGAATGCCGGTTCGGTCTTCTTGGGTTCCTATACTCCGGAAAGTGCGGGTGACTATGCATCGGGTACCAACCATACCTTGCCGACCAATGGTTATGCCAAGGCATATAGCGGTGTAAGTTTGGATAGCTTCATCCGGAAGATAACCTTCCAGGAAATCAGTCGGGAAGGTATTCAGAACATTGGTCCGGCTATCGAAGTTATGGCGGCTCATGAGCAACTGGATGCTCACAAGAATGCAGTAACCGTTCGTTTGAATTCATTGAAGTAAATTATGAGAAGTTTGAAAGAATTGACACGTCCCAATGTATGGGCTTTGAAACCATACTCTTCGGCACGTGATGAATATAGTGGAGTGGAAGCATCGGTATTCCTCGATGCGAATGAGAATCCGTATAATACTCCCAACAACCGTTATCCGGACCCGTTGCAACGGGATTTGAAAGCGTTGATTGCTCCTTTGAAAGGGGTAAAGGAAGAAAATATTTTCTTGGGTAATGGTAGTGATGAAGCCATTGACTTGATATTCCGTGCATTCTGTCGTCCGGGTATTGACAATGTGGTGGCTATCGATCCTACTTACGGTATGTATCAGGTATGTGCCGAAGTGAACGATGTGGAATATCGTAAGATGTTGCTTGATGTGTATTATCAGTTCAAGGCTAGTTCTTTGCTTTCGGCCATTGACGAGAATACCAAGGCTATGTTCATTTGCTCGCCTAACAATCCGACTGGCAATAGCCTTTGTCGCAAGGAAATTGAGTCGTTGTTGAAGAAGTTCGATGGTTTGGTAGTGGTGGATGAGGCTTACATCGATTTTTCCAGTTCGGAATCGTTGTTGAAGGATTTGGAACAATATCCGAATTTGATTGTGTTGCAGACCTTCTCGAAAGCTTGGGGTTGTGCGGCTATCCGTTTGGGTATGGCTTTTGCATCACCTGAAATCATTGCGATTTTCAATAAGATCAAGTATCCGTATAATGTGAATCGATTGACTCAAGAAGAAGCGATGAAGGTTTTGAAACAACCGGAGCTAATCAAGGCATGGGTTAATACTTTGCTCGAAGAACGTACCCGAGTGATGGATGAGTTTGTCAAGTTGCCTTGTTGTGTACGCGTATTTCCGACTGATGCCAACTTCTTCTTGGCGAAGGTTTATGAAGCTACACAGATTTATAACTATTTGGTCAGCGAAGGTATCATTGTACGTAATCGTACAAATGTAGCTTTGTGTAATGATTGCTTGCGCATTACGATTGGTACGAAGGAAGAAAACGATGCTTTGTTGGATGCTTTAAGAAAGGTGGAGGTAGAATGAAGAAAGTATTGTTCATAGATAGAGACGGTACGTTGGTTATCGAACCCCCCATCGATTATCAGCTTGATGCTTACGAGAAGTTGGAATTCTATCCGAAGGTATTCCGTAACCTTGGTTTTATCCGTAGTAAATTGGATTTTGAGTTTGCCATGGTGACTAATCAAGACGGGTTGGGTACTTCATCTTTTCCGGAAGATACATTTTGGCCGGTGCATAACCTTATGATGAAGACCTTTGAAAACGAAGGCATCACTTTCGATGAAGTGTTTATAGACCGTAGTTTCCCGGAAGACAATGCACCGACCCGTAAGCCACGCACCGGTATGTTGGGTAAATACTTGAACAATCCGGAGTACGATTTGGCTGGCAGTTTTGTGATAGGCGACCGTTATACCGATGTGGAATTGGCTAAGAACTTGGGTTGTAAGGCGATTTATCTGCAAGACAATCAGGATGCATTGGTAGAAAAGGGTTTGGAAGAGTATTGTGCCTTGGCTACCAAGGATTGGGATCAGATAGCCGAATTTCTTTTTGCCGGAGAACGGGTAGCAGAAGTAAGACGCACCACCAAGGAAACCGATATATATATAAAGGTAGACTTGGACGGAAGCGGAAAGTGTGATATCTCGACCGGCTTAGGATTCTTTGATCACATGTTGGAACAAATCGGTAAGCATGGAAGTATCGACTTGACTATTCGTGTGAAAGGTGATTTGGAAGTGGATGAACATCATACCATCGAAGATACAGCCATTGCCTTAGGTGATTGTTTGGCACGTGCATTAGGCGATAAGCGAGGCATTGAACGATATGGTTATTGTTTGCCAATGGATGATTGCTTGTGTCAAGTCGCTTTGGATTTTGGCGGTCGTGCCTGGTTGGTATGGGATGCCGAGTTCAAGCGTGAAAAGATAGGAGAGATGCCGACCGAAATGTTCTTGCATTTCTTCAAGTCATTGAGTGATGCGGCTAAGATGAATCTTAATATCAAGGCTGAAGGGCAAAATGAACATCACAAGATTGAAGGTATCTTCAAGGCATTGGCCCGTGCCATCAAGATGGCAGTCAAACGAGATATTTATCATTTCGAAGTTCCTTCCAGTAAAGGTAGTCTCTGATTTTGTTTCACCACAGAGTACACAGAGTAACACTGAGTTCTTATTTATAACTTTGTGTAACTCCGTGTACTCTGTGGTGAAAAATTAAAGTTCTTCACATTCTTTCAACCAAAGAGTAGCGCAAGCGTCACTAGGCATGCGCCAATCACCACGAGGACTCAATCCTACGGAACCTACCTTCGGACCGTCCGGTAAGCAAGAACGCTTGAATTGTTGCTGGAAGAAACGGCGACAGAAGGTAGTGAGCCACTTCTTGATCGTTTCTTCATTGTATGTTCCACGGAAAGCTGTACATGCCAAGAAATAAATCTTGGACGGACGGAAGCCGAAACGCAAGAAATGATAAATGAAGAAGTCGTGCAATTCGTATGGACCTACCAAGTCTTCGGTCTTTTGCTTGATGTTTCCTTGTTCGTCGGCTGGAATCAATTCCGGACTGATCGGTGTATCTACAATATCCAACAAGGTATTGCGTGATTCATAATCCACACCATTCAAGGCTACCCAATTTACCAAGTATTTCACCAATGTCTTAGGGATACTTCCGTTGACTCCATACATAGACATGTGGTCGCCATTGTAAGTCGCCCAACCCAAAGCCAATTCCGACAAGTCACCGGTACCAATTACCAAAGCATTTACCTTATTGGCAAAGTCCATGAGGATTTGGGTACGTTCACGAGCCTGACTGTTTTCATAAGTCACATCGTGCTTGGTCATATCGTGATCGATATCCTTGAAGTGTTGGATACAAGCCTCCTTGATACTGATTTCATGTATCGTGATACCGAGGGATGACATCAGATGCAAGGCATTGTTGTAAGTACGGTCGGTAGTACCGAAGCCTGGCATGGTGATACCCACAATGCCCTTTCTTGGCAAGCCCAACTTATCGAATGTCTTCACGCAAACGAGTAAGGCGAGGGTAGAGTCGAGACCTCCGGAAATGCCGACTACTACGGTCTTGCAATTGGTATGGATGAGTCGCTTGGCCAATCCCATAACCTGTATTTCAAAAATTTCTTCGCAACGTTGGTTCAAGGCATCACCTTGTGGAACGAATGGATGTGCCTCAATCGGACGAGTCAGAATCAGGTCACGTTGGTTCACCAATTCGGTACCGATATGAATAGCCGGTTGGTCCTTGTACTTGGCTATGTTGGCAGAGAAAGTAGTGTTGTTACGACGTTCGTTGCGGATACGTTCTACATCAATTTCGCTGATGATGAGTTGTTCCTTCAATGAGAAACGTTCGGATGCAGCCAGGAGCGTACCATTTTCGTAAATCAATCCGTTGCCGCCGAATACCACATCGGTAGTCGATTCACCGAAACCACAAGAACTGAATACATAGCCACCCAAGCAACGGGCCGACTGTTGGCTGAGAAGCGTACGCAAGTAAGTCTGTTTACCAATGCTTTCGGTTACAGCAGCAGTATTGAAAATAATTTCAGCGCCCTTCAAGGAAAGGTTGGAACTTGGTGGAACCGGTGCCCATACATCTTCGCCCATTTCGATGCCAAAGCATGTTTCGGCTGTATCGAACAAGAGGTTGGTACCAAGAGGAACGTTCTGTCCACAAAGTCGGATATTTGTTTCAGTATGGTCGGATGCCGATGAGAACCAACGTGCTTCTGCATTCTCCTTATGATTCGGAAGATAAGTTTTTGGCACAATCCCCAATATCTTTCCCTTTTGAAGAGCCACGGCACAATTCATCAACGTACCGTTGACCACCAATGGCATTCCCACAATCGAGATGATATCCATTTGTCGGGTATTGTTCATGATTTGCATCAAGGCGATTTCGGCTTCTTCTAGAAGGAGAGTTTGTCCGAAGAGGTCGGCACAAGTATAACCGGTGATGCACAATTCCGGAAAAACGATAATCTGTACACCCTTACCGTCGGCAATGGCGATTTGGGTATCAATCTGTTGGGCATTGAATTTGCAATCTGCTACCTTCACAGCAGGAATGGCAGCTGCCACTTTTACAAAACCATATTTCATATAGATAATATTAATAGGTAACGATAATGCAAAAATAATCATTCCTAACAGAAAACAGCTAGATATAAAAGAAAATTTAGAAATAATTCGAGAAAAGTTTGCAGATATCTAAAAAGTATCTATCTTTGCAAATGAAAATTAATTGTAATTATTCCAATTCTGAAAGAGAGGTATTAATGAAAACGTATGACTATCTATTAAGCTTTAATGTCAAACCATCAGTGCAGCGTTTGGCTATCATGGATTATTTATTAACGCACCGCACACACCCCTCTATTGAAGAAATCTATTTGGCTTTGTGTGATGACATCCCGACCCTTTCAAAGACAACGGTATACAATACCTTGAAATTGTTTGTGGAACACGGTGCAGCACAGATGTTGACTATCGACGAAAAGAATGTGTGCTACGACGGCGACATTTCATTTCACTCGCATTTCTTGTGCAAGCAATGTAATAAGATTTATGACATGCCGGCATCGCCAGCCGATGAAAAGGTTCAGCAGATGAAAGAAGAAGGATTCGATGTAAGTGAAATCCACCAATATTATAAAGGCATCTGTCCGGCTTGTAAGCAACAGAATGAATTGCAAGGTAATTAACTGATAAAGAAAATATTGACTAACTGATTAAAACTGAAAATTATGGCTAAGAAATTTATTTGTACTGTTTGTGGTTATATTCATGAAGGTGATGCAGCTCCTGAAAAGTGTCCATTGTGTAAGGTTCCAGCTAGCAAGTTCAAGGAAATGGAAGAAACAGAAGGTGGCTTGCAGTTTGCAGACGAACACGTGATTGGCGTAGCTAAGGGTTGCGACGAAGAAATGATCAAGGATTTGAACAACCACTTCATGGGTGAATGTACAGAAGTAGGTATGTACTTGGCAATGAGCCGTCAGGCTGACCGCGAAGGCTATCCAGAAATTGCAGAAGCTTTCAAGCGTTATGCATGGGAAGAAGCTGAACACGCTGCTAAGTTTGCTGAATTGCTCGGTGATGTAGTTTGGGATACCAAGACTAACGTAGAAAAGCGTATGAATGCAGAATGTGGTGCTTGCGAAGACAAGAAGCGCATTGCTACTCGTGCTAAGCAATTGAATCTCGATGCTATTCACGATACAGTTCATGAAATGGCAAAGGACGAAGCTCGTCACGGTAAGGGTTTCGAAGGCTTGTTCAACAGATACTTTAAGAAATAAGCATAAATTTAAAGGTTAGAGAGAGGAGTGGGAGTTATTCTTACTCCTCTTTTTTCGTATACGGGCGTTCGCTGAAAGATGATACATCTTACCCCGATAAGATGATACATCTTACTGCGATAAGATGCTACATCTTCCGGCGGAAGCTCGTATACGCATATTTGTTCGGGTTTCATGCTTGTGATGAAGTAAGGAACTTGTCTACTTTTTCTGGAGGATTTGTTTAGGTATTGTCTACTTTTATCGCTTTTTAGTCCAATATTAATAAAGTTTCAGGAAGGCATTGCACTCGTTACACCGGTAGCTTAACTGATTGTGCTTCAGAAGACAAGTGATGGCAGGAGTCCTGCCACCGCCCGTATTTTCCTGCCACCAAATTGTTAAATAGAGTAAGATTGTAGGATGTTCAAATACTTTATATTACATTTGTGTTCAGAATCATAATATATTCAGAATATGGAAACAACTGTAAGGGTACAAGCTTCTTTTCGTTTAAGAACAGAACTAATGGAAAGACTTAAGATATGTGCAAAAGCAAGTAACCGGAGTCTCAATAATTTTGTGGAGAATGTATTGCTTGATGCCATGTTTCGTGAACCTAATGAAACAACAAAGGCTGCTATTGCGGAAGCAATGAACGATAAGCACAAGACAACGTATGATAATGTAGACGAATTAATGAGTGAATTAATGAAATGAAAAAGCTACATCCCACAAGTCAGTTTAAACGAGACTTTAAAAAGTATAAACATAATCCATCTAAAGTGGCTGCTTTTGAAAAGATAGCGGAAATGCTTATAAACGAGATTCCTATCCCTTCATTGCATAAACCTCATTTTTTGAAAGGGGAATATAAAGGTTGTATGGAGTGTCATATTGAAGATGATTACTTATTAATATGGATAGATGGGGATATAATCGATTTAGTTAGAATTGGTTCACATTCTGAATTGTTTAGATAATAGTGTCTATCATATTTGTTTGGTAAGATGTAATTGATTTGAAACAATTCTGGATAAAATGAAAAAGTCCGAAGCAAGGAAAAACTTCGGACTTTTTCAATATTATTTCTTATTCAGCAAAACCTCATCAATGGCTCTTCGGAAAGTAGCTTTATCGGCAGCTCCGACGATGATCTGTGGCTGGCCGGTCTTGGGGATAAAGACAATGGTTGGTAAGGACTGAATGCCCATGGCCATGGAAAGTTCTTTTTCCTTGTCCGTATCTACCTTATAGATGACGATGCTGTCGCCATATTCTTTGGCCAAATCCTTCAAGATCGGAGCAACCATGCGACATGGACCGCACCAAGTGGCATAGAAGTCTATAACGGCTGGTTTGTCACCCTGGAATTTCCATTCGGTAGCACCGGTGGTGTAATCGAATACCTTGTCCAAGAACATCTGTTTGTCCATTTGGACAACGGATGCAGTTTCTTTCTTTTCTTCTTTTGGGTTTTGTGCGCACGAAGTGGTGAACAGTGCGAACAAAACGATGAGGCTTGCTAAAATTCTTTTCATTGTTACTATTGGTAATCGGTTAATAGCTGTAGTAAAGCTATCGTGGAAATGATTCCGCTTTGCCTCCACAGCTGTTCACCGTTTTTAAATATAATAAAAGTAGGGACCGACTGGATACGGTAACGTTCGGCAAGTTCCTTTTCTCTGTCTATGTCTATTTCGACTACTTTGGCTTTCTCGCCCATTCGTTCGGCCACATCGAGAAGTCTCGGTTTCATAATCTGGCAAGGTCCACACCATTCTGCATAAAAATCTACCAAAACCGGTTTGGGAGATTGAATCACTTCTTTGAATCTATCCATATTCATTCTATTATAGGTTATAGCAGATAAACATGGAAGTGGAGTGGATTGTTTGTCAGGATGACAAAAAAAGTCCGAAACAGCTCGTAGTTGTTCCGGACTCTTCCTATATTTATTGATGAATTACTTCTTTACAGAAGGAGTGTAACGTGCATTCAAACCTTCAACGATTTCGTTGGTGATATTGTATGCTGGGTTACCGTACAACAAGTTGTCGAATGCTGTGTTGCTGATGATCAAATCATAACCCTTAGTCTGGTTGTATACCTTCAAGAAAGAGTTGATAGAGTCACGCAATTCCAAGCTGTTCTTTTGGTTTTCAGCAGCAAGTTCGCTGGTCAACTTCTGTTGCAATTCCTGCAATTCCTGTTGGAGCTTCATCAAGCGTGCCTGTTCCTGTTCAGCACGTTCGCGAGAAGCATAGCCATTGTTCTGAATCTTGCGGTCGAATTCTCTTGCTTCAGCTTCGAGCTTCTTGCCCTTTTCATTCAAGGTAGTGCGGATGTTTTCTTCCTTCTTCAACATCTGTTCGCTCAAGTCGTTCCAGAAGTTGTACTTAGTCAACAAGGAGTCGATTTCAACGAAAGCAATCTTCATATTAGAAGAACCTGCAGCACCAGCAGCAGGAGCTGATGTAGTGGCAGCGTTGTTGTTTCCTGCACATTGAGTGAATCCCAATACGATGGCCAATGCCAACAATCCGTTCAGGATAAAGTTAGTTTTTTTCATAATGATTTTTAGTATGTTATTTTATTAATTATTCTCTCTCAAGTTCCTTCTCTCTTTCAGCGATGGCGTGCTTGTTTCCCTTTTGTGCTTCACGGTCTTGGGACTGAACGCAACCGATGCCTCTTTTCTGCATTTCTTTGTTGCCGCTAACATGCATACTGGGAAATTTTCCTTTGATAAGGATGCCGATACACAAGAAAAAGACGCAAATCGCAACAATTGCTGCAGTTAAGTAGATAGTTTCGAGCATTTTTTTTAAATTTGTCTGCAAAAATAGTGCAAGGCGGGTTAACTGCCAAATTTTTTATGAATTAATAAAGGTTACGTATGGAAAAAATAGAATTGAAACCGGCATCAGTATTCCATTATTTTGCTGAAATATGCAAGGTGCCACGCCCTTCGAAGAAGGAAGAGAAGATTATTGCTTACTTAATGAACTTTGCTGAAGAGCAGGGATTGGAAGCTAAAAAGGATGAAGCTGGTAATATTTTGATCAAGAAACCGGCTACTCCGGGATTGGAAAACTTGAAGACCGTAATCCTCCAATCGCATATTGACATGGTTTGTGAAAAGAACAGTGACTCGAACCATGATTTCTTGAATGACCCAATTGAAACTTATATCGACGGTGAATGGTTGAAGGCAAAAGGTACAACTTTGGGTGCTGACAATGGTATCGGTATGGCGACTCAGTTGGCTATCTTGGCAGCTAATGATATTCAGCATGGGCCGTTGGAATGTCTCTTTACGGTTGATGAAGAAACTGGTTTGACCGGTGCTTTTGCTTTGAAAGAAGGATTCATGGATGGTCATATCCTGATTAATCTTGACTCGGAAGATGAAGGAGAATTGTTCATCGGTTGTGCCGGTGGTGCCAATACTACAGCTGAATTTGCTTATACGGAAATCGATGCTCCTCAGGATTATTTCTTCTTTAAGGTAGCTATCAAGGGCTTGACTGGTGGTCATTCGGGTGATGATATCAACAAGAACCGTGCCAATGCCAATAAGTTGCTCAACCGTTTCTTGACTCAGGTGGCTGCGAAGTACGATATGTATCTTTGTCAGATTGACGGTGGTAATTTGCATAATGCCATTCCACGTGAAGCTTCTGCCATTTGTGCCATTCCGATGAAGCATAAGGAAGATGTACGAATCGATATGAACATCTATACCGCTGAAATAGAAAATGAATTCAGTGTGACTGAACCGAACTTGCGTACGGAATTAGGCTCTGAATCTCCTTGTGCTAAGGCTATTGACAGAGATACAGTGGCTCGTTTGTTGAAGTCGGTTTATGCTGTTCATCACGGTGTATATGCTTGGAGTCAAGATATGCCGGGGTTGGTAGAGACTTCTTCTAACTTGGCTTCCATCAAGATGGTAGACGGTAAGATTAAGATTGTTACCAGCCAAAGAAGTTCGATCCTTTCTTCTCGTAAGGACATGTCGGAAATGGTACGCTCAGCTTTCCAACTGGGTGGTGCAGAAGTGAAGACTAGCGACGGTTATCCAGGTTGGAAGCCGAATCCATCTTCTCCGATCTTGAAGGTAGCGATTGAAAGCTATAAGAAGTTGTTCGGTGTAGAACCGAAGGTGAAGGCTATTCATGCCGGTTTGGAATGTGGATTGTTCCTTGAAAAGTATCCTCATTTGGATATGTTCTCTACTGGTCCTACTTTGAGAGGGGTACACTCACCAGATGAACGTATGCATATTCCGGCCGTAGATAAGTTCTGGAAACATTTGTTGGATGTCTTGGTAAATGTTCCGCAGAAGTAAATCATGAAATTTAGGTTTGTCATTCAGAGGAACGAAGTGACGAAGAATCTCGGAAGCATCAAGTGGATGTTACCGAGATCCTTCGCTTCGCTCTGGGTGACATTCCTTTTTCTTTGTTTCCCTATAACTATCCATTCACAGGAATCTTTTCGTGTGATGTTCTGGAATGTGGAGAATCTGTTTGATACAAAAGATGATCCTCGAAAGAATGACAATGAATTTCTTCCCGAAGCTACTCGACATTGGAATTTCTTCCGTTATCGGGATAAATTGAAGAACTTGGCCAAAGGCATCATAGCATCGGGTAATGAATATGTGCCGGATCTGGTGGGATTGTGTGAAGTGGAAAATGATTCTTGTTTGTATGATTTAACTCGACGTTCTCCTCTTAAAGAAGCCGGATATCGGTATGTTATGACGGATTCACCCGATCAGCGAGGTATTGATGTGGCATTGCTTTATCAGCGAGGAAGTTTTAAAGTGCTTCAGCATCAGTCTATTCGGATTCCACATAAGCAACTGAAAAAGGGAGCTACCAGAGATATTCTTCATGTGGTGGGCGAAGTGCTATCCGGAAATCAATTGGATGTATTTGTTTGTCATTTTCCTAGCCGAAGCGGTGGGCAAGCCAAGAGTGAACCTTATCGCTTATTGACTGCAAAGATTTTGAAGGAAGCGGTCGATTCGGTGATGAAAGTTCGAAAGCATCCTCATATTCTGATTATGGGGGATTTCAATGATTATCCTACAAACAAGTCTATGAAGAAAGTGCTTTGTGCTGACGGTGGTTTGCGGAACCTGATGAAAGATAAGAAAGAGGGAACGTATCGCTATCGGGGCGAATGGGGGATATTGGACCAATTTATTGTATCAGAAAACTTGCAGAAAAAGAAAGGAAGTATCCGCACCTCTTCAAAGAAGGTACAGATACTTCGACATGATTTTTTATTGGAGGAAGACGAGAAGTACGGTGGAGACAAACCTTTCCGTACTTACAATGGCATGAAATACTTGGGAGGTTTCAGCGATCATCTTCCCATTTCCTTGGATTTGGAAATCTTTATTCGTGATGATAAGGGTTATTATTCAAAATAGTCATCGCCCGATAGAGTTGCTCTACAAAAATCAACCGGATCATTTGGTGAGAGAAGGTCATCTTCGAAAGTGAAATCTTCTCTTGGGCTGCTTCGTATACTTTCGGGGCGAATCCATAAGGACCACCGATAATGAACACCAAACGTTTGTTTACGGTGTGCATCTTCCGTTCTACCCAGTCAGCAAACTCGATGGATCGGAACTCCTTGCCATGTTCATCCAGCAATACCACAACATCACCCGGTTGTAAAGATTTCAGAATTAGTTCTCCTTCCTTTTCCTTTTGTTGTTCCATACTCAAACTCTTGGTATTCTTCAATTCAGGAATAACTTCCATGTCGAATGAGATGAAATGTTTGGTGCGGGAAACATAATCGTCAATGGCGGTGATGTAATGTTTTTCTACGGTGCGTCCGACTACTAATAATGTAAATTTCATGTGTTTCTTTTCTTTAATTCTCTTTGCAAAAATACAGAAAAAACATACCTTTGCCTATCAAATGATAAAAAAACAACATACTATGGACGAAAAGATTGTAAAAGACTTGATTGACAGACTCATTGATTTGTCATTTGCAGAAGATATAGGTGATGGGGACCATACTACTTTATCGAGTATTCCAGCAGATGCTATGGGAAAGTCGAAGTTGCTCATCAAGGAAGAAGGTATTTTGGCAGGTATTGAAATTGCCAAGATGGTATTCCATCGTTTCGATCCTACCATGAAGGTAGAGGTATTCATTGAAGATGGTACTTGGGTGAAGCCGGGTGATGTAGCTATGATCGTGGAAGGAAAAATCCAATCGTTGCTCCAGACTGAACGTTTAATGTTGAATATCATGCAACGTATGAGTGGTATTGCTACCATGACCAATCGCTATGTGAAGAAGTTGGAAGGTACTAAGACACGTGTGTTGGATACTCGTAAGACTACTCCGGGTATGCGTATTTTGGAGAAGATGGCGGTAAAGATTGGTGGTGGATGCAATCATCGTATCGGTTTGTTTGACATGATTCTGTTGAAAGATAATCATGTGGACTTCTCGGGTGGTATACACAATGCGGTAACTCGTGCCAAGGAATATTGCAAGGCAAAGGGTAAGAACTTGAAGATAGAACTCGAAGTGCGTAACTTTGATGAGTTGCAACAAGCCTTGGATGAAGGTGTAGATCGTATTATGTTCGACAACTTTACTCCGGAGGACACTAAGAAAGCGGTAGAAATTGTTGCAGGTCGTTGTGAAACCGAATCTTCGGGTGGTATCACTTATGAAACCATGTTGCCGTATGCACAGGCAGGGGTAGATTTCATTTCGTTTGGTGCATTGACTCACTCTGTGAAGGGGATGGATATGAGTTTTAAAGCTTGCTAAGAGATGAAAAGAATAATATGTGTCATGGCATTGTTTTGTGCGGTAGCAGTACAAGCTGATGCACAGAGCTTGAAAGATATTCTATCGGGAGTGGTAAAGAATGTAGTGGGAGATAAGGCTACTACAGAAACTTCGTTGATAGGAACTTGGGTATATGTGGCTCCGGATTGTCAGTTGAAAGGCGATGATGTTTTGAAGAACATCGGTGGGGACGCTGCGGGTGCTGAAGTGGAAAAGAAGATGCAGCCGATTTATGAAAAAGCGGGTCTGAATACCATTCAGTATACGTTTAATGAAGACAAGACTTGTTCGTACACCATTAAAGGCAGAAAGGTGGAAGGAACATATGTGTTTGATCCGGAAGCCAAAACCGTAACTATTAAAGCCGGTAAGTTGGGCATGAAGACCACTGCCAATATTGTAACTTTGGGTAACAATATGAGTTTTGTATTTGATGCCGATAAGATTCTTTCGGTAGTGAAGAGCATAACTGGAGCGACATCCAGTCTGAACAATTCGGCTTCTACCGTCAATAAACTGTTGGAGCAGTTTAATGGAATGATGATTGGATTTGAATTGAAGAAGCAATAATTAAAAAAAGGAGCGATAAACGCTCCTTTTTTTAATTTCCTTATTCTTGTTCCTTCATAGCTGCAAAAATCAAGCCTTCTAATTCTTCCGCTAATTCCGGATTGTCTTGAATGACTTGCTTACAAGCATCACGGCCTTGTCCCAACTTGGTATCATTGTAGCTGTACCAAGAACCACTCTTCTTGATGATGCCGTATTCTGCACCCAAGTCGATGATTTCACCCGAACGGGATATACCTTCACCAAACATGATGTCGAACTCGGCACGACGGAACGGAGGAGCTACCTTATTCTTGACTACCTTCACCTTGGTTTGCTTGCCCAAAACAGTATCACCGTCCTTGATTGGACTACCCGGTCGGATATCAATACGTACTGATGAGTAGAATTTCAAAGCATTACCACCGGTGGTTGTTTCCGGGTTACCAAACATGACGCCAATCTTTTCACGTAACTGGTTGATGAAGATACAGGTAGTATTGGTTTTGCTGATAGCTGATGTCAATTTTCTCAAAGCTTGAGACATCAAGCGAGCCTGCAAACCTACCTTGTTGTCACCCATATCGCCTTCGATTTCTGCTTTTGGAGTCAAGGCTGCCACCGAGTCGATGACGATGATATCGATAGCTGATGAACGGATCAATTGTTCTGCAATTTCCAAAGCTTGTTCACCGTTGTCCGGCTGGGAAATCCAGACATTGTCTACGTCTACACCCAATTTGGCTGCATAGAAACGGTCGAATGCATGTTCAGCATCGATAAAAGCAGCAATACCGCCTGCTTTCTGCGCTTCTGCAATCGCATGAATAGCCAAAGTTGTCTTACCGGAAGATTCCGGTCCATATATTTCGATGATTCTACCTTTCGGATAACCGCCTACACCAAGCGCATAGTTCAAAGCTACCGAACCGGTAGGAATGACTTCCACATCCTGAATCTTTTCATCGCCCAATTTCATGATAGAGCCTTTACCAAAGCTCTTTTCAATCTTGTCCATAGCCGCTTGCAAGGCTTTCAGCTTCTCGCTATTGCTTGCACCTGCAGCAAATTCCAATTCGTTGTCTTTCTTAGCCATATTTTATAGATTATAATGTGAATTTACAGAAGGCAAAGATAAGGAATTATTTCTAAAACAGTCATACTTGGCGAAAAGATAATTGTCTTTTTTAAAAGAGTGGCATCTTTTGGTCAAAAGGTTTTATTTAATGATACTTTTGCGTATATTTGTAGAAAATAAATCTATATAGCGTATGAAAACAACATTTATATCCGTTTTATGTCTTTTAATCTCTTTGGGCGCATCTGCTCAATGGAAACCGGCTGGTGATAAAATCAAGACTCAATGGGCGGAGCAAATCGATCCAAATAATGTTTTACCGGAATATCCTCGTCCGATTATGGAACGTGGAGAATGGAAGAATCTGAATGGTTTGTGGCAATATGCCATTGTTGATAAGGGGGCACGTACTCCGCAAACATTCGATGGAGAAATTCTGGTGCCGTTTGCCGTGGAATCTTCTCTTTCAGGTGTCCAAAAGCGCATCGACGATACCAAGGAGTTGGTATACCAACGTTCTTTCGATGTTCCTTCGGCATGGAGAGGAAAACAAATCCTGCTTCACTTCGGTGCGGTGGATTGGAAAGCGGATGTATGGGTAAACGATGTGAAGGTGGGTAGTCATACCGGTGGATATGCTCCGTTCTCTTTCGATATCACTCCGGCATTGGTAGCGAAGGGTGCCAACAAATTGGTGGTTCGTGTATGGGACCCGACCGACAAGAGTTACCAGCCTCGTGGAAAGCAGGTGAGTAATCCGAGTGGTATCTGGTATACGCCGGTCAGTGGTATCTGGCAAACGGTATGGTTGGAACCGGTAGGAGAGAAGCACATTGCCAACCTCCGTATCCTCCCGGATGTAGACCGGAATATCTTGAAGGTAGATGCTTGTGTTACTGACCACGATGCAACCGATATGCTCGAAGTCAATGTATATGACGGCAATCAATTGGTGGCGTCGGGCAAGAGCATTAATGGCGAACCGGTAGATGTAGCCATGCCGGAAGATGTGAAACTCTGGAGTCCGGACAGTCCTTTTCTTTATACATTGAAAGTCGCTCTAACTAGCAAAGGTAAGGTGATGGACAAGGTAGACAGTTATGCAGCCATGCGTAAGTTCTCTACCCGTCGCGATGCAGAAGGCATCGTTCGTTTGGAACTGAACAACAAGCCTCTCTTCCAGTTTGGTCCGCTTGACCAGGGATGGTGGCCGGATGGTCTGTATACTGCTCCGACCGATGAAGCCTTACGTTACGATGTTCAGAAGACCAAGGATTTCGGTTTCAACATGATTCGTAAACACATCAAGGTAGAGCCTGCCCGTTGGTACATGCATTGCGACCAGTTGGGTATCATCGTATGGCAAGACATGCCGAGTGGCGACAAGAACCCGGAATGGCAGATGTATCAATACTTCAACGGTCGTGAACGTGTCCGCTCAGCCGAATCGGAAGCCAACTATCGCAAGGAATGGAAAGAAATCATGGATTACTTGTATTCGTATCCTTGTATCGGTACATGGGTGCCGTTCAACGAGGCATGGGGGCAGTTCAAGACTCAGGAAATAGCCGAATGGACCAAGCAATACGACCCGTCCCGTCTGGTGAATCCGGCAAGTGGTGGCAACCATTACCAGTGTGGTGATATGCTCGACTTGCATAAATACCCGGCTCCTGAAATGTATCTTTACGATGCCCAGCGCCCGACTGTCTTGGGTGAATATGGGGGTATCGGCCTTGTGATGAAAGACCACTTGTGGGAGCCGAACCGTAACTGGGGATATGTACAGTTCAATTCATCGAAAGAAGCAACCGATGAATATGTGAAGTATGCCGAAATGCTTTATAATTTTATCAAGAAGGGATTCTCGGGTGCTGTCTATACGCAGACTACTGATGTGGAAATCGAAGTGAACGGTTTGATGACTTATGACCGTAAGGTAATCAAGTTGGATGAGGCTCGTGTTCGTGAAATTAACCAACGTATTTGCAATTCATTGAAATAATAATAGAAACTTAAACAATTAATAACATGAAAAAAACAACTCGTTTGGTCCTTTTTGCCTTGATGGCATTGTTGGCTTTGCCATCGTGGGCTTATGACAAGGACAAATTGTATCAGATTGTTTCCGTAAAGTTCCCGGATAAGGTATGGAGCTATTCGGATGGAGTAACTCAAGTATCGCTGAAGGCGATTGACGTGAAGGACAAGAACCAGCTTTGGCAGGTGGGCGACCTTTCAGGTAGTAAGCGATTCTCTAATCCTTATAATAATATGGCTGTTCGTGCTAACGATGACGCTACTGCCAAGATGGCTGAAGTGAACGGTTCGGACGAATTCCAGTTGTGGTCAACACTTTGGGCTGGTGACTATATCCGTCTTCAACCGACCAACAAGGCGAAGTGGGTGGCTGCTGTGAACGATAAGGGTGACATCGTGATGGTAGAAAAGGAATCAGAAGCAGCCAAGGGGCTGGAATCCTTGTTCCGTATCATCCCGACCGGTATCAGTGTTCCGGGTGCCGAAGCCAATGCTGGTCGTGAAAAGGTGTATTGGGAAGACGAAACCATGTTTGCCGAAAATAAGGAAAAAGGTCATGCTACCTACATTCCGTATTGCTCGGAAAAGTGCATGGTGGGCGACAAGGACTTCTACAATACTCCGTGGGTAGATACCAAGAGCGGTAAGGTGAAGTCGCTGAACGGTGACTGGTTCTTCCATTTCGTGGATAAACCGTCGAAGCGTCCATTGGATTTCTATAAGGAAGACTATGACGTGAGCAGCTGGAATACCATTCCTGTTCCATCCAACTGGGAAATGCATGGATACGATCGTCCTATCTATTGTAATGTGGAATATCCGCATGCTAACATTCCTCCATATATCGATGCCCGTAAGGGATTCAACGATGGTGGCAAGAACTATGGTATCAACCCGGTAGGCTCGTATGTACGTTTCTTCAATTTGCCGGAAGGTTGGGAAAAGAACCGTACCTTCATCAACTTCGGTGGTATCTACAGTGCTGCCTTCGTTTACTTGAACGGCGAATATGTGGGTTATACCCAAGGTGCTAACAACGACCATGAATTCGATATCACCAAGTATCTCCGTCCGGGTGAAAACCGCTTGGCTGTACAGGTAATGCGTTGGAGCGACGGCTCTTACTTGGAATGTCAGGATATGTTCCGTATGAGTGGTATCTTCCGCGATGTGAACATCTACAACGTGCCGAAGGTAAGTGTACGTGACCACTACATCACTTCCGAGCTCAATGCTGACAAGGCATACAAGGAAGGTAAGATGAACGTGGCTCTCGAACTCGACAACCGTGACAAGTTGGCCGGTAAGAAGGACATTGTTGTGAAGTTGACAGACCCATCGGGTAAGCTTGTGGCTGAAAAGTCGGTAGCCATCAACTTCAGTGCTGACAAGGAAATTGAAAAGGCGAATGTGAGCTTCGACGTGAAGGACCTCCAGGCTTGGACAGCCGAAACTCCGAACCTCTACACTGTAAGCGTTATCCAGCGTGAAGGCGGTAAGGATGAAATGGCATTCTCTACCAAGTACGGTTTCCGTCACATCGAAATCAAGAATTCCATCATCTATGTGAACGGTCAGCGCGTATTCTTCAAGGGTGTGAACCGTCACGATACACATCCGCTCTATGGACGTGCCGTACCGACTGAATCGATGTTGGAAGACGTGCTCCTCATGAAGCGTAACAACATCAATACCATCCGTACATCGCACTATCCGAATGCGGCCAAGATGTATGCCATGTTCGACTACTTCGGTCTCTGGTGTATGGACGAAGCCGACCTCGAAGACCATGCCAACCAATCTATCTCGGATATGGTAAGCTGGATTCCTTCGTTCGTTGACCGTGTGGAACGTATGATTCTTCGCGACCGTAACCACCCGAGCATCTTCTCGTTCTCGTTGGGTAACGAAAACGGTAGCGGTAACAACTTCGAGGCTTGCTACGATGCTGCCAAGAAGCTCGACCCTCGTCCGGTTCACCACGAATCCACTCGTGACGGTAAGGAATACGGTGGTAACCGCTTCTCGGATATGTATTCGAAGATGTATCCGGGCATGGACTGGATGGACAAGTACGTGAACTCGTTTGACAAGCCGATGTTCATCTGCGAATACGCTCACTCCATGGGTAATGCCATCGGCAACTTGAAGGAATATTGGGAAAGCATCGAAAACTCTACTACTACCGTGGGTGGTGCCATCTGGGACTGGGTGGACCAAGCTATCTATGAACCGCACGAAATCGTTGCCGGTACTTACGAAGGTCGCTTGCGTACCGGTTTCGACTTCCCTGGCCCTCATCAGGGTAACTTCTGCTCGAACGGTATCATCACTGCCGACCGTAAGCCGACTCCTAAGTTGGCACAGGTAAAGGCTGTTCAGGCTTGGATTAAGTTCGAACTCGCAGGTGTAGATGCAAAGGCTAACACAGCTACCGTTAACATCAAGAATACTTATGACTTCATCAATACGGCTGACCATACCCTCCGTTACGAAATCGTAAAGAATGGTCACAACGTGGCTAGCGGTAAGCAAGCTCTTCCGGTGATTGAAGTGGATGGACAAGCATCTGTAACGATTCCTTTGGAAGGTGTCGTGATGAAGAATGCTGCCAAGGCTGGTGAAGAAATCATGATTAACCTCTTTGCTAGTCAGGACAAGGCTACCGTATGGTCGGAACCGAATCACGAAGTGGCTCAGGATCAGTTCGAGTTGAACGCCCGTCCGGCATTGGCTGTCATCAAGGTGGACAAGAAGGCTGAAAAATTGGCTGTAGAAGATACAGAAAAGACATTGAAGGTCGGCAACAAGGCCATCGCAGCCGTATTCTGTAAGGAAACAGGCAAGATGGTATCGTTGAAGCTGAACGGTCTGGAAATCATCCATGGCCAGGAAGGTTTCGTATATGACAACTACCGATTCATTGAAAACGACCGCAGTTGTAAGCCGGGTAATGGCTTGGACAGCATCGGTACTTGCGAAATCGTTCCGAGCAAGGGCGGTTCAGTCATCGTGAAGACTACCCGTGGCGGTAAGTTGGCTAGCCAGGTAATCACTTACACCTTCTTGCCGAACGGTATCATGGATATGGATGTGACTCTCACTCCGCAGGCCAAGGAATTGCGTCGTGCCGGTTTGGTCGCTTCCATCAATCCGGGCTTGCGTAAGGTGAACTATTGGGCATACGGTCCATGGGAAAACTACAACGACCGTAAGGA